>JADIMT010000070.1 GCA_017694595.1 Candidatus Ornithospirochaeta stercoripullorum
GTTCCAGATATAACGGAAGATATCGCCCTTGGCAAATATATTCTTATAGTTCTCCAGCGTAGGCGCTTCAGGAAGAGCAAAAGGCCTTGCAGAGAGCTCTGTTGTCGGCTTTATGCTTGCCATGAATACCCAGAAAACTGGATAGAGCTGTATGACAAGAAAAGCTATGATTACGATTGCAAAGATTGCTTTGCGTATTTTCTTGAGCATCGCATATTGTCTGTTTTCCATAATCAGTCCTTCTTTCTTCCAGAGATAAGGCGCAATATTATTACTGCGAGAATACTTTCAACGATGATGAAAACCGCAATGGCACTGCCGTATCCGAACTTGTTGCTCGAGAAAGCCTGCTTGTACATATAAGTACTCATCAGCTCGCTTGAGTTTCCAGGACCACCATTAGTGAGCAAGAACGGTATATCGAAGCCCCTAAGCGCACCTGTAATACACATGGTAAGCGAAAGTATAATCACGGGCTTGATCATCGGAATCTTCACACGCCAGAGTGTCTGCCATGCATTCGCTCCATCTATTTCAGCAGCTTCGCTGACCTCCGGATCGATTGAGATGAGAGCTGCATAGTAAATGACCATATACATACCTGTGAATCTCCATCCCTCTGGAATGGAAACTGCAACAAGCACTGTGTTCACATCAGCAAGCCAGCTGCGGATCAGACCATCCATGCCAAACGCGTCGAGCACGATATTGAACAAGCCCATCGGCTCAGTTGCGTACATGCTTCTGAACATCTGCCCGATTGCAACTGTCGTGATGATACAAGGCACATAATAAAGAGTCTTTACAAGTGAGACATTCTTATTCATGTATGTCAGCAGCACAGCAAAGAGCAATCCAATCAGCAGCTGCATGGCCACAACGATGACCAGGTATATGAGATTGTTGAAGAAGGATTCGTAAAAAACATGATCTGTGAACATCTTCGTGTAGTTTTCCAGACCAACGAATTCTTCCGGTCCAATACCTCCCCACTCTACAAAACCCAGACGCACTGAGTCCACAATCGGGTAAAAGACCGCAAAGAGATAAAACGCAATACCAGGAACAAGGAATACAAGATATGCTTTCTTATCTTTCAGAATGCCGCCCATTTTTCTCCTCCTTCTTCACAGCCGGAGCCCATAAGGGCCCCGGTAAAATATCAGTTCACATAATCCTGTATGGAAGTATCAATAAGATTGATGAATGTCTCCGCATCCATATCGCCAGATGCCAGCAAGAGGATATTGTCCTGGATAATCGTATTGGTGGATGGATCGAGATATGTATCCCATGGCTTCATGAAATTCGTTCCGAAAGCATCCATATCTGCAGCGATTCTCTTATACAGATCGGAGAACTCGACATCTTCAGGAAGTTCAGTCTTGATAGGTGTCATCTGCTGCTTTGAAGCGTAGAGCTTGCCATAGTTGTCGATGACATAGAGGATGAAATCCTTTGTTTTCTCATCGAATGTTTCTGCATTGAAAGCCAGTCCGATACCGGAATTAGCGCAATACTCATTTGCTCCTGTCGTTGCATCATCTGTCATAGGCAGAAGGAAGTAATCAATTGTGCCATTCTCATAGCCTTCGAGCATAGCTCTCTGCTCCCAGTCTCCAATATAGTACATAGCAGCCTTTCCATCGAGGAACATGCTCTGCGCTGTTGCATAATCTGTAGCAGCAAAGCCATCATTAAAGTACTGTCCTATTTCCTGTACGAACTCAATAGCTTCTCTTCCCAGCTCATCGCCCATGGAAGCCTTACCAGAACGGAGATCAAGGATATACTGGTTGCCCGTAGCTCTGAAAGGAATCATAGCCATATAGCGAAGTACCGGCCATCTGTCTACACCATCTACAGCGATAGGTGTGATTCCATTTTCGCTGAGCACTCTACACACTTCAAGCCATTCATCCATTGTCTTTGGTACTTCAAGGCCATACTGTTCAAAAATTGCTTTGTTGTACCAGATCATCTCGATATGGTATTCAAGAGGAAGTGTATACATGGTTCCGTCTTCAAATTCCTGATAACGAAGAGCAACTTCCTGGAAATCATCGTAGCGATCATTATCAATCAGGAACTGCTTCACATCGACAAGAAGACCAGCATCAACCAGTTCCTGGCAATATGGATCAGCATCGATATCAATGATATCAGGCATATTGCCACCAGCAATCAACGTCTTAAGACGCTGAAGATAAGAAGGCCTGTCCGCAGTTGTCTCAACCTCAAGCACCCATTTTCCACCATGCTCTTGGCTATACTGCTCTGCTATTTCCCTCATTGTAATATCAATCTCACCACCAAGTGGTCTTGATGCGAACCAAGTAACGGTTGTCACATCATCTTCTTCAGAACTTCCACCAGCGAAAACCATGGAAACTGCCGTAAGCAAAACAACTGCAAAAAGCAATGCTTTCCTCATTTTTTTTTCCTCCTTTACCTGTCCTTTCCAGAAAGTCTCAGGCGATAACTGTTCAAATGTATGGATCCACCTACTGTATAAAGACCAGCAAGCCCAGAATAATGTCCGTAAACTCTTGTTGACATGACAAAAGAGTCATTTAGATAAACAATAAGAACATCATCAGAACGTATAAGCTTAATCTGAAAATGCTTCTGAGAGGGATCAAAATACCTCACTGTTTCAATAGCGAATGGTATATCCCCATCAATCTGCCACTGATAAATGCCCTGCTCTTTTCTTGGCCATCTGTCAAGAGAGAGCGTGCCGTTTGACACTCTTATCTGATAGCCTTCCTCTAGCTTCTCATCGCTACCAATGAAAAGGCCGAACTCCCTGCATGATACATCAGCCTCGAGTTCAATCATGAACTCTTTTTCCTTTACTTCATGAAGCAGCGCGCCCATGCCCGGAGAATAAAGCGTATCATCATCAAAGTTTCCATTGACAATCTTTGTTTCTACTTCAGCATGCTCTGAAAAGTATTCATCCAATGCATCGAGAATAGATACTTTAAGCTCTCCGCTTTTCTCATCTGCTGTGAGGCGATGCGCTATCATCGTGCCTCCCCATTCCCAAGGACCTTCATCACGCTCTCCCAGCTTTGTTGATATCCAGCCAAAAGCGATGCGCTCATCCTCTGTTCCAGCTGTTTTGATTGCGTAATCAGAACGACAATCTAAAGAATCTTCATAAGGAATCACCCAAGGTCCCGAAAGTGTATCAGAGAATCTGTAATGCGTAAGGAATCTATCTGAGAACGTGGAGAATACAAGATACCATCTTCCCTTCATTCTGAAGACTTCTGGACACTCCATCGTGATATACATTCCAGGCTCATAAAATGGCTCAGCATATTCCCATATCTTCAGATCCTTTGATTTACATAACCCGATACAGCCCCCTCTATGATAGCCACTGCCTTTGTGCCTCGCACATAAGAGCATCCAATAGAGGTTTTCTTCCTCATTGAAGAACACGAATGGATCACGCCAATCATATACTTCATATATCCTGTCATCTGCCACAAGCCTGAAGTCCTTGTTTATCTCAAGCTTTTCAGGTGTCTCACCAGATGCCATCATCACGGACTGAACGGATTTACCGTTCACTCTATATTTCTCATTGAGATCATTGAATGCTGTAAAGAACGCATAGTATCTTCCATCTGTATGCTTAATGACAGAGCCAGTGTAATTATTCAGATAAGGAGTCGTCTCATCGCCGGTAGGAAGAATGCAACCTTTATCTTCATAGTTTAAACCATCGGATGTTTCTACAAGATACCAAGTAGTATCTTCTGCATATATGCCCGAATTTCTTTTTCTAGGGTCATGCAGATAATAAGCATAGTATCTTCCATTTTCATAGAAAGGAATCACATCGCCTACATATGCATCGGATGGCTTATAGGAAATACTCATCTTGCCTCCTTTGTTTGTGTGCATTTGCACACTTTCAAATGCACATTCAGGGTAAATCCACTCTATTCATCTGTCAACAAAATCTTTGCAAAATCTTTTTGAAGCGCTTAAACAGTGCATCGAGCAACTATTTATATGCAAATGCACACTAATGCTTGCAACTTTGCTTATGTGCAAATACAATCAGAAGAAAGGAGAATAGTAGTGAATTGCTCAATCAATGATATCGCTGCTTGCTTGGGATTATCGCGCAACACAGTCTCAAAAGCGCTAAACGGCAAACCTGGCGTTTCAGAAGAAACAAGGAAGAAGATAATAGAAACAGCTGTAGAGATGAAGTACAGGCAGTTTCTCTCAGCAGATGACCTGAAAGAAGAAACAAAACGAACAGGTTCAATCATCCTCCTCACAAAATCAACAGCACAGACAGGCTTCTGGCTTAATGTAATGGAAGGAATCAAGAGCGCAATCCATGGCACGGGATTCTCTCTTGCAATGGCTATTGTGACCGATGACGAGATTGCCAGCTACCGCATTCCACCCATTCTTCAGCAAAGCGATGTCAGAGGCATCATATTAGTCGAAGTATGCAATGCGGAGATGTGCAGGAAGCTCCTGACTCTTAATATCCCAATAGTGACTGTCGATTACCCTCAGCACGCTGACGACTTAATGGATAAGCTTGATGTTGTAACGATGGAGAACAAAAAGAATATCAGAACCTTGATAACCCGTCTTTACAGCAACGGCAAACGACGTTTTGCCTTTGCGGGCAATCTTATCTCTGAGAATACCAGCCAAGGCTTTGCTGATAGATACCAGGCTTTCTCTGATACACTCCGCGAATATGGGCTTAGAGAGATGAAGGACTGTTCACTGACAGAGATAGCCCAGGATAGCTTCATGAATCTTTCCTCGCTTGTCTCTATGATAAAGAACTTCAAAGAGCTTCCTGAAGTCTATATATGTGGCAATGACTGGACAGCGATACAGATGATGCACGCGCTGCGAGAAGCTGGCGTGAGAATACCTGAGGATGTTGCTATCGCAGGCTTTGATGATATCGCAGAAGCAAGCGAGACATTGCCGTCGCTTACTACAATCAGGACACCGAAGGAACTTCTTGGAGAAGAGACGATGCACTGCCTTCTTTCCAAGATCATGACCCCTTCACGCCCTTCACTTTACATAACAGCAGCAACTGAGCTGATCACAAGAGATTCTACAGGAGGTCTTAATTGAAACTGCTTACATTTGGAGAAATACTCTTCGACAAATTCGGAGACACATACACATTGGGAGGTGCTCCGCTAAATACAGCAGCACATTTCAAGCAGCTGGGAGGAGATAGCGCGATCATCAGCGCTGTCGGCAATGATGAGCTGGGCAGAAAAGCCTTTGAAGAGATTGAGAAGCTTGGCATCGATGCATCCATGATTGACGTACTGGAAGATGTCCCTACGGGCATCGCTGCTGTCACACTGCATGGAAAGGATGCAACATATGAGTTCAGCTATCCATCAGCATGGGACAGAATCTGTGTTTATGACGATGATATCGAGGATATCGGAGATGACACAATCATCTATTTCGGAACACTGGCTCTGAGAAGCACAACCTCGTTCCTCGCTCTCGAGAAAATCCTTGGAGAGACAACTCCAAAAGAGATTTTCGTCGACGTGAATATCCGCAAGGATTTCTATAGCGATGACTTAATCGCTTTCTGTCTTGATCACGCTACAATACTCAAGATCAATGAAGATGAAATAAACATTGTCGCAGATGCAATCGGACTAGATGATGCTGATGGCGACAGCCTTTATGCATGGCTGTGTGAAAACACTGCGATAGAGACACTGTTGCTGACAAGAGGAAAGCATGGTTCCGATCTCTACACAGAAGAATGTAAAGTGCATGTGCCTTGCTCCGATGTGAAAGTCGTTGACACCGTAGGCGCTGGTGACAGCCTCTCTGCAGCTTACCTGTTCTTCAAATACAGCATGGAAATGGAAAATAAGGAAGCACTGCTGAAAGCAACAGCTGTCGCTGATTACGTTGTATCAAACAAAGGTGCGATTCCTCTTTACAGTGCAAAGATGTTTGTCTGAGATTATATTTGATTTGCCTCTGGATATGTATTACGATGCATTTCAGGAGGCATTATGATCATCTCACTCAGATTGCCAGACGAAGATGCTGTCCTTTTCAGAAAGTATGCTGAACTGAACAACATGAATTTATCAGAAATGATAAGGCAGACTGTACTTGCACGCATCGAAGAGGATTTCGACCTCGAAACATACAGGAAGGCACTGGAAGAGTTCAAACAGAATCCAGAGACTATACCACTGGAGGGAGAAAATGACCAAGCTTGAACTCTCACAGCGGGCGACAAGAGAACTAAAAGAGATGGACAGCATCACGTCCGCATTAATTACAGGATGGCTGAGAAGGCATGTCGTTCCGCTCAAGGATCCAAAGAGCATCGGGGTCTCCCTGGGAGGAACAAAGCGATGGCAATACAGAATCGGAGATTACAGAGTACTTACAAGAATCACAGAGAAAAGAGCTATCGTTCTTGCTATCACACATGGGCATGAGCTTCCTTCTCAGAGCTCATGGATGCGCGCCAAGCCACCCATTGACGTCTCTCTATAAAGAGATGGCAGTGCATGGCCAGTCTCCATCATGACCTCCACAACGTCATCGAAAGAGATCTTGTGTCTGCCATCGCCCATAATCGCAAACGTCGCGTGATCGATTGCTCTCATGCAAGCCATTGCGTTACGCTCTATGCATGGAATCTGCACCAAGCCCATCAGAGGATCACAAGTAAGTCCCAGATGATGCTCAAGTCCCATTTCTGCAGCATATTCGACTTGTCTTATCGTACCACCTGTGAGCTGCGCAGCTGCAGCTCCTGCCATAGCACAAGCAACCCCCACCTCACCTTGGCATCCGACTTCTGCTCCTGATATAGATCCATTTGTTTTCACAATGTTTCCTACCATACCAGCAGTCAGCAATGCCCGCAGTATTCTTATCTCAGGCAGGTCATACTCCCTGTAAAGATGAAAAAGCACGCCGGGAAGCACTCCGCAGCTGCCACATGTTGGCGCCGTGACGATCTTACCCCCACCAGCATTCTCTTCAGAGACAGCCAAAGCATAAGCAAACGCATGAGCTGCATTTCCCATTGAACCTGTGAAATCTTTTGCTTTCGCATATGCCTGACAGGCTTTGCGCTGCAATCGTAATCCTCCGGGGAGGACTCCTTCAGCTTCAAGTCCTCTTTTTATAGCGTCCTTCATCACACTCCAGACTTCTGCCATATAGTCAAGGATATCCTCTCCTTCTGCTTCGATTGCTGTCTCCCAGATCTGATAGCCATTATCATCACAGTATCTGAGAAGCCTAGCCATCGTGCCTACCTTCTCATCAGGATATACATGCTCGGAAAGCGCTTCCTCCTCTCCCTCTTTTATGATTTTACCGCCTCCGACAGAGTAATATGTCTCGCTGGAGGCCCCGGGCTCCGTTTCTGTCAGCGTCAGCGCATTAGGATGGAAAGGTTTCGTCTCATCAGGAAACCAGAGTATATCAACATCTATATCATGAGAGGCAAACACATCGCGGATTGCTTTATCTGTAAGATGTCCCTTGCCAGTTGCTGCCAGCGAACCATAAAGTCCAGCCTTTACTTTCCTAGCATTTGGATGCGATGCGATAAACCTCTCTGCTGCATAACGCGGACCCATTGTATGTGAAGATGAAGGCCCATAGCCGATACGATATAGCTCTCTAAGGGATTCCATGCCATAAGTCTATCATTTTTTCACCACACAGGCATAGCTGTAATCATCTGGGAATACTCACCATCCTCATCGACGATGACTGTCAAAAGCAGCTTCCTGTCTCTTTCCGCATAGCGGTAAACACCAGGATAGAGATAGAAGCCAATATTCTCTCCGCTTGAGAAAACTGTAAATGACGGGATATCAAAACGCTCGGAAATCCAATAGCCTTCAGGAATCGATGAGAGTATGAATCGGCTTTTCTCATTCATCTTTATCCCATAAGAAAGCGTACCATTGAAAACATCTTCAAGAAATGCAGTCTCATCGATAGCTTGCAAATCCTCAGATTCATACAACACATCTTTCATACTCAGTCTGGAAACAGGTTCGCTTCGATACTCTGCAGCGCGAAGCAGCATGGAGGCAAATGGCCCATATTCAGGCAGAGCTTCCACGTCCGCATCATCGCCAGGCTCAAAGAAAGCACCAAGCGCACCAATCTCTCCAAGAGGCTCGAAGACAAATATCCTAAGACCACCTGCCCTGACAGGAACCCTCACGCTCTTTGTTCCTTTATCGATATGGCATTGTTTTATTTCATCACCATTGAACCAGGAAAGTGTAAACCAGAACTCATTTGAGAATGCTTCCTCGAAAGGATGCTCATCAGGAATTGAAAGCTCTACATCAATCCAGTGCTCATAACTGCACGAGGAAAGAAGGAGCATGGCAACAATTACAATAATCCTCATATGAGGATATACGCATTATCTTCCTCTTTTTGTCAGACGTCTGAGAAGAAGATAGCGATTACGCAGCTCCACAAGCACTTTCTGAACTTCCTCGGAGCGGTAATCAGCATAAGTCCAAGGGAATGATTCGAATCCATGGCGATGGTAGATTAAAGTAACTTCAGCATACAGCGACTGTCCGATAGCTATTCTATGTGCCCTGTTCTTTGTCGTCGCAAGCACAACATTGCTCTCTGTAATCAGTCCTGGATCCAGATTGATGCTTCTCTTGCCCGATGGTGAATGTTCAAGCTCGATGCCATCAGTTACAGTCTTGGCATCAGCAAGCTTGTCAGGGGAAATCAAAGTATCGAAAGCGATGAAGAACCTCTCAATCTTCCCTCCCATCTCTTCGTTGTAATAATCTGTGAAATCAAAAGGAATGGGAGAAGAGATGAATGAGACAGGGCCGAAGCTCTTCTCTATCTTATCCTTGATATCATCAGGGAGTCCCTCTGTTGAAAGGACTCCCATGAAAAGCATCGCATCCTCGTAAGGCTTTGCGATCATCTGATCACCGAGGTATAGATACCAAGCACACGGAAGGAGACAGCTTTCTTCTGTATCTCTTCAGAAAGCGCTTCGAATACTTTCAAATCTTCAGGCAATTGCAATTCCACGAAGAAGAGATATTCCCAAGGCTTTCCTGGTATCGGGCGAGATTCAAGCTTTGTCATATTCACGCCTTTATCCGCAATCGTGCGCAAGACATCCATCAGCGCACCTGGCTCATCGGAGACAGAGAAGGAAATAGCAGCTTTGTCAGGCTTTGACTGCGATCTGAAAAGCGCAGCGTTCTCTTCGCGAGCTAGGATATAGAATCTCGTGTAATTTGAAGCATCTGTCTCAATGCCCTGCCTAAGGATTTCCATACCATAGTAATGCGCGGCAGGAGCACCTGCGATAGCTGCGATAGATTTATCATTCATCCGAGCAATGTACTCTACAGCTCCGGCTGTATCAAAGAATGGCACACGCTCTACATCTGGCATCTCCTTGTCGAGGAATGCACGGCACTGCTGCAATCCCTGTGGATGGGAATAGACTTTCTTTATATCCTCCATCTTCGCGCCCGGAACAACAATGAGATTATGCATTACTCTGACTTGCTGCTCACCTACAACAGTAAGCTCAGGGTGCATAGCTAGCAAATCTAGGTTGTCATAGACAGTTCCTCCAAGCGTGTTCTCGACTGGCATTACTGCATACTTGGCTTTTCCTGAAGAGACTGCATCGAACGCATCTGCAAAACTATGGCAAGCAAGCATCACAGCATCCTCATCGAAGGATCTTCTTGCAGCCAGTTCAGAGAAAGCACCTCTGACCCCTTGGAAAGCTACCACTACGCCATTTGATGGTGCCACGCTCTCCTCTTCCTTGCTTTTCATGCTCTCAGGAAGGACACGAGGAATCTTCTCGAGACTCTTGCCGACAACTGGACAAAGCGCCTGGATATCGTGGACAAGCTTCTTGAACTGTGAAGGATAAAGAGACTGCGGACCATCGGAAAAAGCTTTCTCTGGACAGTTGTGGACCTCTACAATCACGCCGGATGCACCCGATGCGATAATAGCCAAGCTCATCGGAGCGACCATGTCCCTGATGCCTGTAGCATGTGACGGATCCCCAATAACAGGCAGATGAGTGAGCTTCTGCACGACTGGAATAGCTGAGCAATCAAGCGTATTCCTAGTAGCTTTCTCGAATGTTCTGATACCACGCTCGCAAAGCACAACCTGATCAGTGCCGGAAGCCATCAGATACTCAGCAGCCATCAACCATTCTTCGATTGTCGCGGCAAGTCCTCTTTTCAGAAGAACTGGCATTCCTGTTTTTCCGACTTCTTTCAGAAGCTCGAAGTTCTGCATGTTCCTGGCTCCAATCTGGAACATATCAACATACTCAGCCATCATGCCGACATCGCCAGGGGAAACAACTTCCGATGTGATAGGCATATCAAAGGCATCGCCAGCTTTCCTAAGAATCTTCAGGCCCTCTTCGCCAAGACCTTGGAACGCATACGGGCTAGTACGTGGCTTGAACGCACCTCCGCGAAGCATGACCGCACCAGCTTCCCTGACGCTCTCAGCAATAGTCATAACCTGATCATAGCTCTCAACAGCACATGGACCGGCAATGACGCATACACGGTTGCCACCTATTTTGACTTTGCCTACCTGGACAATCGTGTCTTCCTTCTTCATCTCTCTCGAAGCAAGCTTATAAGGCTTTGAAATAGGGACAACTGAACTAACTCCCGGCATAAGCTCGACTGTGCGGGGATCTATTGAGACCTTGCCGACAGCGCCGAGAACTGTGTCCTGCTGTCCGACAATTTCCTTGACAATAAAACCCTTCTCGGAAAGGAAGGATCTTACTTTATCTTTTTCCTGGGGTGTAATACCCTGCTTAAGGATGACAATCATACGGAAAACGCTAACTTTTCCGGAGAGTTTGGTCAACGAATTGCCATGCTGGATGAGAAATATATAGAGAATATCTTTGAATCATTTACCCTAGCTCTAGCTAAAGCGGGAGCTCCATTGCCCTCCGTAAGCCAGATAGCAGAGAAAGACAACAATCCATATCGCGTACTTGTCTCTACGCTTATAAGCCTGAGAACGAAGGATGAAGTAACACTAGCTTCTTCTTTGCGTCTTTTTGCTATCGCGCCGGATCTGAAGTCGCTGTCAGAGCTCGATGAAGAGACGATTGCAGAGACTATAAAGCCTGCAGGCTTTTACAAAAGGAAGGCGGTACAGCTCAAGAATATAGCGAAGATCATCTTGCAAGAGCATGATGGCATTGTCCCTAATGATATGGACACCCTCCTTTCCCTCCCTGGAGTCGGTATAAAGACAGCATCGCTGGTCCTGAATCTAGGCTATGGCATTGATGCCATTTGCGTGGATTGCCATGTACATGAAATCGTCAACAGGCTTGGATGGGTGAATACGAAAACACCTGAAGAAACAGAAAAAGAACTGAGAAAAATACTGCCCAAGCGTTTCTGGATATCGCTCAATGAGCTTCTTGTACGCTACGGGCAGAAAATCTGCACTCCAGTATCTCCCTTCTGTTCACTCTGTCCTGAAAGCGGAAGATGCCCTAAGAATGGTGTTCAGCGGATGCGCTGATCACTTATTGCCTAGCTTGCGGACTGCAGGTGTTGCAACACGATAGATGCAATAGAGAATGAGCAGGTGATAAACAAAGCCTTCGAGCCATGTGAACCACTCATCTCCATCGAGATTGCTAAAGCCATAGACGAAGTCATCGAGAACGATGTAAATCACCCAAGCTACAAGAACGACAAGCGTAGAGATCTTCACAAAGGATCCTTTGATTCCACCGATGAACGAAGGAACGATGAGAAGAAGACCAGCTACAAGCAATACAACGCCGACGATGATGCGGAAAGCTTCATCGAGTTCGTCATACAGTGCGTTTCCACCGAAATCAGCAATACCCTCGATACCGATTATGACGAAAAGAATACCTACAAGTATCTTGAGGATGAAATCCCCATTAACCTTGCCTGTTGCCATTTTCCACCTCCATAAGTGTTTATTAGCGCCTTTATTCTAACTTAAGAGGCAAGCTTGGTTAAGCCATCTTCATGATTCAGCCGTACGTTTGTATATCACGATTGAAGCAAGCGCTGTCAGGAATTCCGCTACGGGGAATGAGTACCAGATACCATCAGGTCCCAATCCAAAGAGAATGGAAAGAAGATAAGCGACAGGTATAATAACAATGATGTAGCGGCAAAGCGATATCCAGAGGGAAGCCATACCCTTTCCAAGTCCTTCTAGAGCGCCTGAGGCAGTCACAGAGATGGCAGAGACGACAAAACCTATGCTGATGATCCTTATTGCCCTGGCTCCTATCTGGATTGTCTGCGGATTATCTGTGAAAAGCGCAACAAGCGACTGAGGAACAGCAAGGGAGAGAACAGTACCGAAGAGCATGATAAAAGCACACATGATGAGAACAGAAATGAATATCTTCCTGACTCTTACATGCTCCCCCGCTCCTTTGTTATAACCGATGATAGGTCTCATGCCCTGCACAAAGCCACTTGCAGGCAGGTAGAGAAATGTCTGCAACTTATAATAAATTCCAAGCACAAGCGTGTAAGTGTCAGAATATGCAGCAAGCATAGCGTTGAAGACTGAAACAAGCACAGAAGGCAGTGCAATATTAAGAGCAGCAGGTATTCCGATAGAATAGAGAGAACGTGCCATCTTCAATTCAGGTTTCATCAGCTTCATTCTGACTTTAACGCTCATCGGCCTGACGCGATATGTTACAAGATAAACAGAGAGCGCTATCAACTGTCCAAGACCTGTTGCGAACGCAGCTCCTTCGATGCCCCATTCAGGGAAGGGACCAATGCCAAATATGAACAGAGGATCAAGGATGATATTCGCTATGCACCCTGAGGCAAGTGCAACCATCGATACCTTCATCCTCCCGACGGACTGAAAGATCTTCTCGAAAGTGATTCCTGGCAGATTAATCAGCGTGAAAGAGAAGACAACTGTCGAATAACGCACCCCCATCGAGACAATCTCCTCTGCTGAAGTGAAAGAAGAGAGGAACGAAGGCATTATCGCGATGCAGATGACAGTAAGAATCAATGAATGCAACACGGAGAGAAAAAGCCCCTGAGAGGCAGCTTTATCGGCAGCTTTGCTGTTGCCAGCTCCTGTGTGGAACGCAATAACCGCATTAATACCTACTCCGAAGCCCACTGCTATGGAATGAACCAGGTTCTGGATGGGAAATACCAGAGAGAGCGCAGTCATTGCATCTTCGCTGATTCTTGCGACGAAGAAGCTGTCCACGATGTTGTAAAGCGAGTTCACAAGCATCGAGAAAACCATCGGAAGCGACATAGAAAGAATGAGCGGTGTCACTTCCATTGTTCTCATAAAATCATTGTTGAATGTTTTCGTAGCCATTTTCAGATTCCATTAAGCGTGGCGAAAAGGTGATCTGAATCAGGAAAAATCCACGCCCTGTTTTCGTGCCTTTTATATGAAACACATCTTTCTTTTCTGTCAATCCCTTTAATCTGTTGTCTTTTGCCCATGATTCGCTATATTTTTGCAAGGAGGTCGAAGATGAAGAAAATCGTTTTTATTGTTGGTTCTCTCAGGGAAAAATCCTTCAACAGATCACTTGCCAGAGATGCAGAGGCTATTATAGGGAAGAGAGCTGAGATTACTTACCTCGACTACTCTTCAGTACCTTTGATGAATCAGGATATAGAATATCCAGCCCCTGATGCTGTGAAAGAAGCAAGAGATGAGATTATGGCGGCAGATGGCATCTGGATTTTCTCTCCAGAATATAATTTCAATATCCCAGGAGGCTTGAAGAATCTGCTTGACTGGCTTTCGCGCCCGCTTGTGCAAGGCGATCCGGAAAGAATAAGCGCACTTACAGGCATGCCTGTCACATTCTCCGGAGTCGGAGGCAAAATGGCTGCATCCACAGCAAGGAAAAGACTGGGAGAGTTTGCTCTCTTCATGAAAATGAAACACATGGAAGGCAATGAGACAGCAATAGCTCTCAGCGCTGAGGCTTTTGCTACTAATACGCTTTACCTTACTAGCGATGATAAACGAAGACTTGAGAATCAAGCGGAAAGATTCCTTTCTTTCATAGGTACTTGAGATGATCAAACTCGCCGTCTTTCTTGGCAATCCGGGAAAAGAATACAAAGAAACCAGGCACAATGCAGGCTTCTTGCTTGCTGATCATTTTTATCCTTATACATCTTGGAAGGTGAAGTTTCATTCCATGTTTGCAGAGGAAGATGGCTTGAGAATCCTCAAGCCCATGACAATGATGAATCTCTCTGGCACTGCTGTCTCTGAAGCCTCTTCGTTTTACAAACTCAAAAGTGATGAGATAATCATCATACACGATGATCTTGAACTGCCGTTAGGCAAAGCAAGAATACAAAAGGGCGGAGGGCTTCAAGGCCACAACGGGCTGAGAAGCATAAAAGAGAGAATAGGCTCTGATGCTTTCTATCGTCTAAGAATAGGAATCGGAAGACCAGTACATGGCGATGTGAGAGTCTACGTGACCTCTCCCTTCAAGCAAGATGAGAAAATCGCACTCTCACTGCTCTTTGACAAACTGAGTCCATCAATGCTCTCTCTTGGGAAGGAAGGAGAAATCACTACATGAGGACTGGATACATCGCGGTTCTGTTCACTGTTTCTATCTGGGGGCTTACCTTCGTTTCAACAAAAGTGCTCCTTGCCTCGCTGACACCTGTGGAGATTCTATTCATACGCTTTTTGATAGGGGCACTTGTACTTTTCATCGTTTTTCCACATAGGCTGAAGACAAAAGGCTGGCAAGAAGAGAAATACTTTATCGCAGCAGGCTGCACTGGTGTCTTTCTCTACTACTTCCTGGAAAACGTCTCGCTGCTCTGGACAACAGCATCAAATGCAGGTGTGATCGTCTCAACAGCACCTTTCTTCACAGCTCTATTCTCCTCTGAACGCAAGAGCAAATGGTTCTATCTGGGTTTTGCCGCAGCAATTGCCGGCATTGCTATGATGAGCGTGAGCTCAATTGAATTTTCCTCTGAAAGTCTGCTCGGAGATGCCCTTGCGCTAGGAGCTGCTACTGTATGGGGCATATATGCAGTGCTGACAAGAAAGATCGGAATGTTCGGCTACTCAGGTATCCAGACAGTACGCCGTTCTTTTCTCTATGGCCTCATCTTCATAGCGATTCCACTGCTCTTCTGGAATAACTTTGGAGAGAATCGTGATTTTCTCTCTCCTTCAATTTCACTTAATCTGGCATTTCTGGGAATAGCTGCCTCTGCGCTGTGTTTTGTGCTCTGGAGCGTGGCTGTCAGCAAGCTGGGAGCTGTCAAAACGAGTGTTTTCATTTATCTTACACCTGTAATAACTGTAATTGCTTCCGCTTTCTTCTTGCAGGAAAGCATCACGCTGTTATCTGCATGCGGTACAGCCCTCACGCTTCTTGGCTTATTGTTATCATCATCGAAATAATAAGCTCTGTTTCCTTTTGATGGGCTTATGGACTTTCACCATTTGCATCTTAAACATCAGACAACAAACAGAAAAAGTCCATTTAACGCTTAAAAACAGGGTATTATATGTGTTAGGATAATCTATATACAAAAAAAGAGGGTATAAGGATGGAAAAAAGGGATTTGAGAATCCCCCTGCTCACAAGGGAGAGAATAAAGATAAGTGCACCGGTATTCCCTACCGATGAGAGTCTTGATCTTCTCTATAGAGAGGCTTCTCTGCTTGCCTATAGATATAATACGGAACTGAAGAAGACCGGAGCTGAGAGCGGATTCATCTCGCCCGGAAAGCTCCACGCATCAGCGGTGCTGCATCTGATTTACCAGATTGTGCTAACTGCAAGGCTGAGTGATGGCCATAATGATTTCTTTACAAGGCGTATTGCAACAGTTGCCGCAAATGATGAGTTATCAGATGCTTTGACTTTCTATGCAAAGACATTCCCATCCCCGGCTCTTGAAGAGAAAAAGCCTGATTCAGCAAAAAGAATGACTGAGGATATGCGAGGTTTCTTCATCCATCAGGTTTTGTTGCAGAACCCAGCACTCATGGCAGCTTCAAAGCCATTTGTCTCTCCAGATCAGATTGTGTATCCACCAGAGTGCAAAGCACTTTCGAGCATCCTTTCGTCATTTGTGAAGGATGATTTGAGAAATGGCAAGCCAAACACTGATGATATCTTCACGATGCTTCAGCTTCCAGCAAGGCTCTATCCCAACTCGCTGGAAGATCAGATCAGATACATTCTCAGAGAATGGAGCGCATTCCTCCCCTCTGATTTAATCAGGCTGCTGCAGACTTCCCTCGATTACATACACGAGGAAGAGAAAGATAGGGGTGGCACAGGTGGAGGCGGCGGAGAGACGCATGTCATCGACTACTCTGAAAGCGAGCTGAATGAATATGAAGCATTCTCAGATGACTCAAACTGGATGCCTCGTGTTGTCATGATGGCAAAATGCACGCTTGTCTGGCTTGATCAACTTTCAAAGCAGTATAAGAGAGATATCTCCAGGCTTGATCAGATCCCAGATGAAGAGCTCGACCTGCTGCGTGACAGAGGCTTCACAGCGCTATGGCTTATAGGGCTATGGGAACGTTCCGATGCCTCAAAGCAGATCAAGAACCTCTGCGGAAACCCTGATGCAGAAGCTTCCGCGTATTCACTGAAAGATTATGAAATCTCGCATGTCATTGGTGGATGGCAAGCGTTGGACAACCTAAGAGAAAGATGCAAAAAGAGAGGCATACGCCTTGCTTCTGATATGGTTCCGAACCATACTGGAATCGATGGCAACTGGGTCTATGAGCATCCAGATTACTTCATACAACAAGACTGGCCACCATATCCGTCATACACATACAACGGTCCTGATCTCTCAAACAACCCAGACTACGAAGTCAAGATTGAGGATCATTACTACAACAGGACAGATGCGGCTGTAACATTCATGCTCAGAGACAAGAGGAACGGGCAGACGAGGTATATCTTCCACGGAAATGATGGAACTTCAATGCCTTGGAATGACACTGCACAGCTCGATTATCTGAATCCAACGACAAGGGAAGCTGTCATACAGAAAATCATCCATGTCGCGAAGAACTTCCCTATCATACGCTTCGATGCTGCTATGACACTGGCAAAGCGCCATATACAGCGTCTCTGGTATCCCAAGCCTGGGCATGGTGGAGATATCGCGGGAAGAGCACGCTATGCAATGAGCGATGAGGAGTTCAATCGCCGCATCCCTCAAGAATTCTGGAGAGAAGTTGTCGACAGAGTTGCTGTTGAAGCTCCTGATACATTGCTGTTAGCTGAAGCTTTCTGGATGATGGAAGGTTACTTCGTCAGAACGCTTGGCATGCACAGAGTCTACAACTCAGCATTCATGAACATGCTGAAGAACCAGGAAAACCAGAAGTACAGACTGGGCATCAAGAATACACTAGTCTTTGAACCTGAAATCCTAAAGCGCTATGTGAACTTCATGAACAATCCAGATGAAGAGACCGCTATCGCCCAATTCGGAGATGGAGACAAGTACTTTGCTGTCTGCACGCTTCTGGCAACGCTTCCTGGATTGCCAATGGTAGGACATGGACAGATTGAAGGCTATCATGAGAAATACGGCATGGAATACAAGAGAGCCTATTACAATGAGCAGCCTAATCTCTCGCTTGTCGGTGAACATTACCGCAGGATCTTCCCTCTTTTCAGACGAAGGTATCTCTTCTCAGGTGTAGACTATTTCCAGTTCTTCGATTGCTACAACCAGAACGGCGGCATTGAAGAATCAGTCTATGCATTCGTAAATGGTGTTGAAAGCGAGAAGACACTCATATTGGTTAATAATCAGTATGAACGCTGTGGAGGTACAATAAACACTTCAGTGCCGAAACTGAGGAAAGAAAAAGATGGAAGGACAACTGTCACAACAAAACTCGCTGATAGCCTTGGACTCTCCTTCGGCGGCCGCAACTATGCTCTCCTCGACTGCTTCTCAGATGGTCTGACATACATAGTGCCATCCATCCAGCTGTATGATGAAGGCTTCTCGTTTGCTCTCAATGGTTATGAAGCGAAAGTCTACTGGAACATCAGACAAGTGGAAGATACAGATGGAAGCTATGAAAGACTGTGGAGAATGTATGGAAGGAAAGGTATCAGGAACATCTCGAGAGCTGTTGCACTACTACGCCTTGAACCTCTATTCAAAGCTATGGAGATGCTCAGATCAGAAGAGACGCTGAAGCATATTTCAGATCTTGTCGCCGGACGTTTGTCAAAACAGGGCGAAAGAGACCTTCTGCTCTCCATCGCAGAGTGTTACACAACGATTCCTGAAGTCTATAACACGCTTGAAGAACCTGCGAAAGGACAGATCAATGTGATTCCAGAGGAAGTAGAGCCAAAGCCGATGATAAAGCTTGTAAGAACGCTTGCTTCGCTCTTTACAGGAAAGAAGAACAAGGCACTTCCTGCATGGGCTTCTGCTGACAATGCGCTTGCTTTGACGATTGCTTCTTCATTCGTGCTTCATCCTTTCATCTCATCTCTCAATATAAGAGGAGCAATGGAGGAGACAGACAGACTTTTGATTGATTCGTTCTTCGAATACGAGTTCAACGAACTTGGCTACAACGAGAACGAAAGAAGAGCTGTCACACATGCAGCTGCTATTCTGACAGCTGCAGGCAAAGCATGGCAGAAGGACAAGAGCCCTCTCGAGCTCTTCACTTCTGTTATAAACGACGAAGGCGTGCAGAATCTGACGCAGTGCAATGAGTATCAGGGAGAAATCTGGTACAACAAAGAACAGATGCAACGTGCTATCCTGCTCTCCGCACTTTCTTTCGCGCTTGTACCGAAAGCAAAGGATTTCGATGTCGACGACTATATAAAGACGCTGATGGAGAAAGAGCAGCAGAGCGGCTACAAACTCCGCTTACTGCTCAAAGCAGAGGAAGAGGAGAAGACCGAAGAATAAACTAAGGCAAGCAATGCTTTATATAACAAAGAATTGCATTAAGTCATAACTACAGCATCCCACACCTTCAAACATTGACTACAGGTGTGAGGTGCTGTATTCTTTTATCTATGAAAACGTGGATTACATATATCGCCGCTCTACTGATGGGTTTAGCAACGGCGATGCTGTTCGGAACCTTCTCCCAGACGGCGGAGATTCTCTCTTCCGTCTCCACATATCTCATAAATCTTGGTGTTTTTATTGCAATCCCTATATTGTTTGTAACATTCGCCTCTGGAACAGCTTCACTCATGAAAGACAAGAGAGGCAGGAAAGTCGCTTTATCCTCTGTACTCTGGGCAGTTGTAACAACAGCACTCCTTTCAGGTTTGGCAGTGCTAATGTTCATGATCAAGCCTGTCAGCTTTCCTGTCACAAGCAGTGCAGGAAGCGCACCAGGAACGCTTATAAGCCACTCCAGTTACATGCTTGGAAGTGCTGCGAATGCGCTCTATCCTGTGAATGCGTTCTGGTCTGTGGTTTCTGCAACACGTTTCATTGTCCCAGCTGTCATCATCGCATGGATTCTCGGTATCGCTATGAAGCCATCTGCTGATATCATCAGACCAGCATATACAGTGATGAACTCATTCTCCGAAGTAATGTACAGGATATCGAGAACATATGCTGTATTCGGCTTTGTCATCGTCTATATCTCATCAGCTGCATTCTTTGCAACACTCTATGAGGAAAAGACAGTAATAGCCGCTCCTGGTTATGCTATATTAACTGCACTCGCTGTACTCGCAGCTGTCTTGCTTTTAATTCCATTCCTTTATGCTATCTTCACAGGCTTTAAAAAGAATCCTTACAAGATGATCTACCGCTCTCTTGCACCAGCTCTTCTCAGTTTTATGTCATCGAATACAATTGCTTCAATGCCTGTAGCAGAAGGCGTAGCAAGGCAGAACCTCGGAGTACAGAAGCGAATAGCTTCTACATCAGTACCGTTATTGACGATTATAGGGAAAGGTGGAAGCGCTATGGTATCTGCAATTGCGCTTCTCTCGCTTTTCCAGGCAACGACTGGAGAGCTGCCATCTGCGACAGTATCCGCTGCAGCGGCTGCAGTTGCTGCGCTGATTTCATTCATCTCATCCTCGTCAGCGGGAACGGAAGCATTGGTTATAACAGCTGTTACGCTACAAGTGCTTGGCATTAACCTGTATGGCGCTGAAAACGCGCTTATAGCTTTCTCCCCTCTTATCTGCGGCGCAGGTGCTGCTGTTGATACAATCATCACATCACTTGGTTCTTCTATAGCTGCCTGCGCAATCGAGACTGATATCGAAGTACCTTATAAGGATACCGTCTGATGGCAGAACGAAGGAAAAAGAAACAATTTTCTGGAGCTCTTGTACTTCAGTTCCTGATTTCTATTGTATATACAGCAATGCTTATCCATGTCACTGCTGTGCTTATTCAAAGCAGAACGGAAGGCTGGTTTATATATATCCTAATCTATCTACCACAGCTGGTGATCATAGTATCCTCTCTCGTCTTCCTTTTCATACTGCGTCTGCGACATCGTACGCACAGCGTAGACAGCACGTTGCTGCCATTGCTTTTCACGTTCATTGCGATTGAAGCGACAATGATCATACCGCTTTATACGGAGCTTACAGGAATAACTATACTTGCACCAAATGCAGTCATAATCATTGAGCGTTTCGCGATGCTCGCTGCTGCTATAGTCTTCGTATTCACAGCTGTTCAGTATTATGGAACCAACGCATCAAGACTGAAGCTGTATCTGACAATCTCCATCGGTGCTGCATTGTATCTTGCATTTTCAGCACCACTGAATACTGGTACAACAGATCTTGCTACGATGACTATCTTCTCGTCATCTTATGATGCACTTATTCTGGCAGCTTTAGTCTGCATCTATTTAGTATCGATAATCACTTATATAGCAGCCGTAGTGAAAGACCGATCGACCCACAGCATCAGCCGTGCTTCAGCTTTCGTGTTAATGATGGTTGGTAATTTCTTCTCAATGAGCAATGAAGTAGTCCCTTCTGTCATCTCCGCTATAGTCTATGTGATTGGAATAGTGCTGCTAACGCTCTCAACGAAAAACACATTCTGAAAAATCAACTGGATTAATCTCAAGAACAGGCAAAGCATGGATTCTCGCTGTGATAAGCGAAAATCCATGATAGAGTAAGAACATGAATTACAGAGCACTTGGCAAAACGGACCTTATGGTCAGCGAAATAGGACTAGGCGGAGAATGGCTTGAAAAACACAGCACGGAAGAAGTTGCATCAATAATCGGATATTGCAAGGAAAAAGGCATAAACATCCTCGACTGCTGGATGTCAGAACCGAATGTGCGATCAAATATCGGCAGAGCCATCAAAGGCAGCAGGGAATATTGGATAATCCAAGGACATATCGGATCAACATGGCAAAATGGACAATATGTGAAAAGCAGGGATGTAAAGAAAGCGGAAAAAGCTTTCACTGATCTTCTCACACGCTTTGAGACAGATTACATAGACCTCGGAATGATTCATTTTGTCGATGAGGAGAAAGAATTCCATGAAATCATGAACGGAGAATTCTATGCTTATGCATCTTCTCTGAAACAGAAAGGAATCATCCGCCATATCGGCATGAGCACGCATAACCCAAAGGTTGCAAGGCTTGCTGCAGAGAGAAAAAGTATCGAGATGATACTTTTCAGCGTTAATCCAGCGTTTGACATGCTTCCAGCCTCAGAAGACCTGAATGTCTATTTTGAGGCAGAGACCTATGGTCAGAATATCGGCGGGATAAATCCGGAGAGAGCTGAGCTTTACAGAATCTGCGAGCAGAACGGTGTGGGAATCACGGTGATGAAGGGCTATGCGGGCGGAAGGCTTTTTGATGCAAAGACATCACCGTTTGGAGTGGCTCTGACCCCTGTACAGTGTCTGCATTACGCACTTACCCGTCCATCTGTTGCAAGTGTTCTCGTTGGTGTCGATTCCAAAGAGCACGTGGATGCGGCAATTGCATATGAAAATGCCTCCGAAAACGAGAAGGATTATGCAACAACACTTGCAGGTGCGCCATATCATGCATACTCTGGCCAGTGTAC
Source organism: Candidatus Ornithospirochaeta stercoripullorum (assembly GCA_017694595.1). Classification (GTDB taxonomy): domain Bacteria; phylum Spirochaetota; class Spirochaetia; order Sphaerochaetales; family Sphaerochaetaceae; genus Ornithospirochaeta; species Ornithospirochaeta stercoripullorum. Next base: position 22,198 of record JADIMT010000070.1, read on the forward strand.
ATATTGTGGCCACTGCACACCCTGCCATTCTGGTATCGATATTGCTATGGTGAACAAACTCTACGATCTTGCAACAATGCAAAGCGATGTTCCGGATACACTACGTGCACACTACCAGCATCTATCAGCAAACGGAAAGGACTGCATAGGATGTGGTGGCTGCGAGTCACGTTGCCCGTTCGGAGTTCACGTCATAGAGAGGATGAAACAGGCAGAGGCACTCTTCAGAAACACCTAAAACTCTGAATATAGGAAGAAGAAATGCCAGCACCTTTAATTCCAAGAAGGCTGGCATTCTTTCTTACTGCAGTATCAAAGAAAAAAACCCAAGCAAGTCTCAGCAAGCTTGGGGATCTCTAACTCAGTTCATATCGACAATGCTCTTGTCATAATCCGCTGGTGGCTCATAGCCAAGAAGACTGATACAAGTTGCAGCAATTGATGAGATGCCCAGTCCTTCTTCAAGTGTCTTGGAATACTCGCCGTTATACTCTGGATCATAGATGATGCATGGTACAGGGTTGAGAGAATGAGATGTCTTTGCTTTTGGCTCTCCGTTCTCTTTCGTCTTTACACCGCCCTTCTTGTCATGCTCATACATATCATCAGCGTTGCCATGATCTGCTGTGACTACCATGATTCCACCTGCTTTCTCAATAGCTTCCTTGAGTCTGCCAATCTGCAGGTCCATACCTTCCATGGAGCAGACTACAGCTTCGAAGACGCCTGTGTGTCCTACCATATCGCCATTAGGGAAGTTAAGCTTGATGAAGTCCCACTTGCCACTCTCGATTTCAGCAATGACACGGTCTGTAATCTCTGCACACTTCATCCATGGTCTCTGCTCAAAAGGAACCTTATCAGAAGGAATCTCAACATAATCTTCCAGATTGTCATCGAACTTGCCTGAGCGGTTTCCATTGAAGAAATAGGTAACATGTCCGAATTTCTGAGTCTCAGAAATAGAGAACTGCTTCACTCCAGAGGCACAGAGATACTCTGCCATAACACGGTCAATTGCAGGAGGAGATACGAGATATTGATGAGGAATATGGAGATCTCCATCGTATTCCATCATTCCTGCATACTCAACTTTAGGCCATCTCTTTCTATCGAATTCCTTGAAATCAGGTTCATCGAAAGCGCGTGAAAGCTCAATAGCTCTGTCTCCTCTGAAGTTGTAGAGAATCACAGAATCGCCATCTTCGATTGTTCCAACTGCTTTGCCTTCTTTTCCGATTACAAATGGAGGCAAATCCTGGTCGATTGCGCCCGTTTCCTTTCTGAGAGTCTCAATAGCCTCATGAGCGGAAGCAAACATCCTGCCCTCTCCGAGAACATGTGTCTCCCAGCCACGCTTTACCATATCCCAGTCTGCATTGTAGCGGTCCATTGTAATGACCATTCTTCCACCGCCGGAAGCAATCTGGGCATCGAATGAACCATCAGCTGAAAGAGATGCAAGATACTCTGCAAATGGATCGAAATAATCAAGCGCTGACATCTCGCCTACATCTCTTCCATCAAGAAGTGCATGGACACGTACTTTCTTCACACCTTCTTTCTTTGCTTCTGCAACCATAGCTTTCAGATGATCAATGTGTGAATGAACATTGCCATCGGAAAGAAGGCCAATGAAATGAAGTGTGGAATTGTTTTCCTTCACATTAGCAATAAGCTTCTGCCATGTCGCTCCCTTGAACATATCACCAGAAGAAATAGCGTTGGAGACAAGCTTTGCGCCCTGTGCGAAGACCCTTCCACAGCCCATTGCGTTGTGACCGACTTCACTATTTCCCATATCAGCATCTGAAGGAAGGCCAACAGCTGTTCCATGTGCCTTCAGCTTTGTCCATGGGCAAGATGCATAGAGGGCATCGAGATTTTTAGTCATTGAGGCTGCAACAGCATCCCCTTCTTTATACTTTCCGAAACCTACTCCGTCCATGATGACAAGCATCACTGGTCCACGGCGCTGGATCTTACCGTTCTTTTTAAGTGGTTCTACCATAAGACTCTCCTCTTTAATGATAATATCGAATTGGCTCAAAGCGGGGAAGTAGCAACCTCAAGCCACTTAAGCACATCTTTATCTACAAGCTCATGGATAGCTTTGAAAATACTCTGATGGTATTCATCAATCTGCGCTATCTCTTCCATTGTCAGCAATGATTTGTCAATCAGTCTTTTCTCATAAGGCACAAGCGTCAGAACATCGAATGAGAAGAACTCGCCAAATTCCGTCTTGCTCTCTTCTTTCACAGCAATAAGATTCTCTATTCTGATGCCATAGCGATCCTCTTTATAAACACCAGGCTCATCAGAGACGACCATGCCCGGCATAAGCGGCACATCAATCAAAGCTGAAGAGATGCGCTGGGGTCCTTCATGGACATTAAGAACACAACCAACACCATGACCTGTACCATGGAAGAAAGATTCACCATGCTGCCAGAGATATTGCTTGGCAAGCACATCCAGCTGCACTCCACGCGTACCGCTGATGAAATGCTGTCTCGAAAGTGCAAGATGACCTTTCAGGACCAGAGTGTAATCCCTTTTCTCCTCCTCTGTCGCCTCGTTTCCGAAGAGTAATGTTCTTGTTATATCAGTTGTACCAAACTCGAACTGTGAACCAGTATCGAGAACAAGAAGCCCATGCCCATCGATTTCAGATGATGTCTCTTCTGAAGCAGAATAATGGCACATGGCACCATGCTCCCTGTAACCTGCAATAGGATTGAATGATGGTCCGATATACCCAGGAATCTTCCTTCTCTCCTCTTCCAAGCGTTCAGCTATCTCAAGTTCTGTGTATCTGCCATTCCAGTCAAGGCGAGCAAGAAAAGAAACATAAGCGGCTGCATCGTAGATATGAGCAAGCTTCATACCTTTCATCTCTGCTTTGTTCTTCCTAGCTTTCATCTTGGTTGTTATATCCTGAGTGAGCAGATTCTTCTTACCTGAAAGTGCTTTATGGAAGATTTCGCTGACTCGTTCCGGGGAATAACAGCCAGCACCACGCGCAAGCTTAGGCAGAGATTCAACAGCATCTTCATATGGCTTTATATCAAAAACCTGTTTGACATCCTGCAGTATTTCCCTCTCTCCTTCAAAACGCTTCTTATCAACAAAAAGCACAACCTTTGTCAGTGAAATGAAAAGATAAGCTACAAATACTGGATTGCACGGAATATCATCAGCACGGAGATTCGTAACCCATGCGATATCATCAAGAGAGGAGATGAATATCCATCTCAACCCATTCTCTCTAAGATATCCTCTGATATCCTCAACTTTATCATAACTGGTCCTTCCAGAGTTCTCTGCACTCATCTGCCAAATATGAGTTGATGGTATATCAGGACGCTTCTCCCACAGCGGAGATAACAAATCATCCATAGCTTTCAGCTCAATGCCTTTAGCGCTGAACTGCATTGAAAGCTTACTGAAAAGCTCAATGGAGATGCATTCAGCATCCACGCCTATTGAAGAACGAGCAGCTACATTCTCCTCTATCCATTGCCATGGATCCAGCGTTCCTTCAGTACCAGCTTTCATCAGCTGATACTCTGTACCAGCAAGTTCTTTCTCTGCCTGTATGAAGTAGCGGCTATCAGTCCATAGCAAAGCTTTATCCAATGTAATTACCACAACGCCCGCAGAACCTGTAAAACCGGAGATGAATTCCCTCGTCCTCCAGCGTGGCGCTACATATTCACTCTGATGAGGATCTGTCCCTGTGACAATCCAGCCATCAAGCCCTCTTTCCTTTAGCTCTTCTCTCAGGCTTGTCAGCCTCTTCTCTATATCCATTTCTGTACCTCCAAAGAAGAATTGCAAGCAGGATGGCTCCAGATGCAAACATGATGAAGCAGAATACCTGGCCTTTTGAAATATTCAGGAACGACTGGAAAAGCGCGATGTTATCGCTTTCTTTTCCCAATGCTATGACATAGCCTATATCCGCATCCGGCTGCCTGCAATATTCGATCACAAAGCGGAAGAAGCCATATCCCATCAAATAGAAAGCAAAGACTGTCCCATCGGGAAGCTTCTTTTTCAGCTTCCATGGCCTGATGATAAACCATAGAATCAGGAACAAAATCACACCTTCGAACAATGCCTCATAAAGCTGTGAAGGATGACGTGGCAGATTGATTATGCTGCCCGGTGTATAAGCCATGCCAATACGATCCGCAATCTCTTTTACCCACTCATGTTCTGTGGAAAAGCCAGGAGCTGTAGGGAATACCATCCCCCATGGAACTGCAGTGACCCTCCCGTAGAGTTCCGCATTGATGAAATTACCAAGACGGCCAAACGTATAGCCTAAAGGAATACCTGCCACGACTGTATCGGTTATCCTCAGAAGCTTCTTCTTGTAAAAATGGCAGAAGATGATTCCTCCGATAAGCGCTCCTACAACACCTCCATGATAACTCATGCCTGGAAGACCTACGAACTGTCCATTCCTGAAAGGCCAGAAAATCATCCAAGGATGTGTAAGATAATACCAGCCATCGCTATAGAAGAAGACAGAAAAGAGCCTGGCGAAAACAAGCAACAGCAAAATACCATAGAAGAAGAATGTCTGACTCTCATCGCTAGTCATTCTCAGATAATCATCATGCTTGCACTGATATCTGAATAATGCATAAGCTATCGCGAATGCGACAAGGTACATCACTGCATACCATCGTATAGGCAAGCCATTTATCACATATGGCGTTATCCACTCAGGGTAATTAACAAAGAGTGCTATCATGGCTCAAGTGTACAATATGATTAACAAAAGATTCCACCATATGCATCAATGGCGCCAGCGTGTTATTATTTCCAATATGAAAAAAACTGTAGCTGTATTCATCCTTTTCTCTGCGCTTTTTGCAATCAACGCTGCGGGAATGTCCGAATACACACCAATGATTACTGTTCAGCCTTCGAATTTGCAGGCTGAAGAGACAAAAGCACAAGCCAGGAGCATTTCCCAGATTCTCTACTCGCTTGGAAATCTCTATTCATATCTCGACAATAATTTTCTCTATGACATAGATACTGAATCAATAGAGACAGGTCTCATAACCGCCATGATCGACTCTCTCGGAGATCAGTACTCATACTACATCCCTCCAGAAAGCGCATTGGACTTTGAAGAAAACACAGAAGGCGAATATGTAGGCATTGGAACATATCTCACAAAAATGAATCCAGCACATGCAGATCCAGATGATCCTGAAAGCTGGATGGTTATTATAGCCTCACCCTTTCCAGGTGGCCCTGCAGATCGTGCTGGCTTAAGACCTCGGGATATGATCAGTGCTATAAATGGTGAAAATGTTGCATCAATGACAGCAACAGAAGCCTCAGATATGATGAAGGGACATATAGGAGATGATATAACACTGACAGTTCATAGAGGCTCGGCGGTCTTTGACATCACACTCCAGCCAGAAGTCGTCACTACACCTTCAACGGTTTCAGGCATGCTGACTGATGATATAGGATATATTGCTATCTATACATTCTCCCTTACAACAGGAACATCTTTCATCAACGATATCGAAAAGCTTCTCTCAGCAGGCGCAGAAAAGTTGATTATAGATTTGAGAAACAATGGCGGAGGAACTGTACAGAGCGCACTGGAAATAGCAGATCTCTTCCTATCAAGCGGAGAGATGCTGGAGACAAAATACAAGCCAGCCTCAGGACGATCAGAGACAATCATATATGCAGACCAGGATATTCTTATTCCTGAAGATATCCCTCTTCTCTTGATCGTCAATGGCGGAACGGCCTCCTCCAGCGAAATCCTTACAGGTGCGCTTAAAGACAACGGCAGGGCGATCGTACTTGGCAGCCAGACATTCGGCAAAGGAATCTCACAGGAGATAAGACCTTATAGAGGCGGCTTCATACAAATCACAACAGGCCATTTCTACACGCCTTCAGGCAATGACATACATGAAGTAGGCATCACACCTGATATCCTCGTAGAGGAACCAGAATACACAGATGAGGAAATGGAAGCATTCGAAGCTTTCATGGAAGAAGACAGATTCTCTTCCTACATAGAGGAATATCCAGAATACACAAAGGAGAATATAGAGAATTTCGCAAAGGAAAATAACTCTAGCGGAGTTCCTGAAGACCTTTTGCGGATACTCATACGAAATGAATATCTCTATACGATGGATTACGATGAAAGACCTGTTGCAGATATCTGGTTCGATCCATATATAACAGCAGCACTGGAGGATATGGATGAGAGTATTCCTTCTGAAACATGAAAGCAAAGATGGAATATACCATCTGACAACAAAAGAGAAAAACTATCTCTTCAGAGTACTGAGACTTAATGTAAACGATATCTTCACTGCGAAAGATAGCAAGGAACAGTACTACAAAGCATTTCTCTTTGATGAAAACAGCATTACACTTGAGAAAACAGAGAAACCAGAAGAGACGCTGCTCGATTCTCTCTCTTCTTACAGAGGCCCATTCGTGCCGCTTACTGTTTTCATATCTGTATTGAAAGGCAAAAAGAACGAGATACAGGTACGAGCCCTGACAGAGATAGGCGTATCAAGAATTGTCCTGATGAATACATCATTCACGCAATCACCTTTATCACAACATGAAATAGAGAGATTGAAAGCAATAATTGCCGAAGCTGTTCAGCAATCAGGTAGCAAGGAGCCCGAACTTGAAGGGCCTGTTGATTTCACTTCAGCGCTTTCACTGGCAGACAATCTAACATTGATACTTCACCAAAGCTCTCTCGAGAAAACAAAAACACTGTCAGAAGCATTATCAGATGCTGATATAAACACAAGAATATCAGTAATGATAGGACCTGAAGGAGGTTTTTCAGATGATGAATGCGATAAAGCACTCTCAAAAGGAGCCATCCCAGTCCTGCTTAATACAAACATACTCAGAGCTGAAACAGCTGCAATCTACACAGCATCAGCGGTACAAGCATTGCTGCAGAACTGAAGTCTATTACATCTAATTCTAAAGATTATAGAGCAATGAAAATTCCTACCGCCTTTCCATTGTTTCAAGTACGAATTTAACTGAAGTCCTAAACTGTATTGCTGAATCCCTGTTATATTATTTTTACGTACCATATAATGGTAATGGTTCCACATAATTATACAACACTGTGGGGGAAAAGGATTGGGTATATGGGTTATATTCCAGCTGAGATTAATGTCTCAAACTTCATTGAATCATACCGCAATATAGGTTATTCAATTGAGACCGCTATATCAGATATTATTGACAATAGCATAGCTGCAAAAGCCTCAGAGATACAAATCAACATGATTCTTCATGACGAAAAAACATGTAGTCCCAGAATTATGATTCTCGATAACGGGTTTGGCATGGATAATGAGGAATTGATTCAAGCAATGCATTTAGCTTGTCATTCCCCGTTAGAAAAACGAAATCCTGAAGATCTAGGGCGTTTTGGACTTGGTTTGAAATCAGCTTCTTTCTCCCAATGCAAATTACTCACTGTTATATCACGCAAAAAAGGCTGTATCACTTGTGCAAAAGCCTGGGACATAGATCACGTGCGTAACTACGGAAAACTTGAAATCGAGGACTGCCCTGTTTCTGAATATGAAGATTTGTTACCCTATGAAACCGGCACAGTAGTAATTTGGGATCGTATCGATAGAGTCAATTTGAGTCCAAAAGATTCTGAACAGAAAAATAAAGAACATTGGAATCTAATAAGAAATAAAATTTATAATCACATCGCAATTACATATGGAGCTTTCAAAGAAAACATCTCTTTCTTCTTCAACGGTAATCAAATCAGACTCTGGGATCCATTTTGCTTAGACAAAGAAGAAACAATACTTCTAGCTGATGAATATATTGCTATCGGAAACGACCGGATTCGTGTTCGTCCATATATTCTTCCTTTGGGTATCGATGAAACGGAAGGTTCTCAAAGAGAACTTGGTAAAACACTTAACGACATGCAAGGGTTTTATATTTACCGCAATAATCGACTTATACTCTATGGTACATGGCTTGGCCTTCCAAAACTCAGTAACAAAGAAGCTTATAGATTAGCAAGAATAAAAATAGATATTGGAAACTCCATGGATGAACTCTGGCAGATTGATATCAAGAAAGAGAATGCGGTTTGCCCTCCTTCTATTACAGACAGGCTTTTATCTTATGCAAATAAGGCAAGGCAAGAGTCTAGTAACAAATTCAGAAAGAGAGGGAAAACATTACAACGCAAATCAAATTCTCAATATGAACCGTCATATCTTTGGACATACGGAATAAACAAGGATAAGAAGCCCTACTTTGAGATCAACAGAAAAAATCCTGTTATAAAAGGATTTATTGATACACTTGACTCTAAGCAACATGAGAACTTTTTATTCCTACTGAAATGTTTTGAAAACTATTTACCTATAATGAGTATTCTAGAACAAGAAACTCTGTCTGATGAAAAATATTTTACAAATGAAGCTTCTGATATTTCTGATAAAGAAATCAAGTTATTGTTTACTGAAACTATCAATCAAGAAATCAAAAATGGCGTAAATCGTAATAAAGCATTGCAAAAATGTTTACAAACCGAACCATTCTCGCAGTATCCGCATTTATTTATAGATGAGTACAAGGAGGCTTTCCCATCATGATAGATGATAAGAATAGAAAATTAGTTGAAAAATGTTTTATTGATGCTCTTTCTGAACTTAAAGAGCTCGAACAGGCTAGCAATGAACCATTATCTGATGAAATAGTAGAGGCTTGTATACGATATAAAATTGCATGTCTGCTAAAAACTCTTAATCAGGAAGATAAGGATAATGCTTACCAAACAATAAGACATAATATTGATAAAGAATTAACACAAACTAGAACCAATATCACATTTTTGTCTGACGCTACAGGTCATGAAGCATGGCTGACACATGAACGAATTAATACTATCAAATGGGAACATTGGCATGCTTATAGAAACTACCTCATTGAGGAGCATGCTAAAGAGGATCAGATTATAAGCCTTCAAGAAACAACATTTAAGATCCTAGCTAAACTGGAAGATCCTGAACGCCCTGCTCCTTGGGATACCAGAGGACTTGTTGTAGGTGATGTGCAAGCAGGTAAAACATCAAACTATATTGGATTACTTGCAAAAGCTATCGATGCTGGTTACAAATTCATTATTATTTTGGCAGGCATGACAAGTGATCTTAGACTCCAAACACAAAAAAGAATCGATGCGGGGCTCTTGGGACGAAGTACAGCAACGCAAGGTGAACATGGAATCATTAAAGGCAAAGGATTCCCTGGAAAAATAATTATTCCAATGACAATGGCAAGTGTAAAAGGAGATTTCAATAAAGGTGCATCATCAAGTTTCCAACCAATTTCTGAAGATAACTGTTATTTATATGTTGTAAAAAAGAACGTAAGCGTCCTTAGAAATCTTTATAAAGATTTACAAAGTAAAGTTGAGAATGGTCATAAGATTTCACAACCACTCATTATGATTGATGATGAAGCAGACAATGCTTCTCTAAATGGAAAAATGGTTGAGTATGACCTTTTTACAAACAAACCAGTTGATCAAGATGAAATAAATCCCACAGCTATAAATAGATTCATCAGAGCAATCCTTTGCTGCTTCTCTAGAAGTGCATATATTGGGTATACAGCGACTCCTTTTGCTAACTTATTTGGTGTTCCTGATATAGAGAAAGAACTTTCTTTCTATGATGCTCATTTAAAACAAGAAGTTAAGATTGGAGAAGATTTATTTCCAAGAAGTTTTGTATCATATTTAAAATCCCCCGCTAGTTATTATGGGCCTGAACGCATATTCGGATTTTCTTATGATGACGAAAAGAGAATACCAGTAGTAGTTAACATAAACGAAAAATTTCCAAATGATCTTACTTACATAGATAAAAATGGAAAAGAAACAAAACAACCTTTCTCTGTAAAATACACAACCAAAGGGAAAAAACTCATACCAAACAAGCTTAAACCACTTAAAGAAATGCCTGAATCAATGAAATATTCTATTCGGGCTTTCATTCTTGCCTCTATTGTCAGAAGAAAAAGAAAAGGCTTTGACGATATTGTACATAATACAATGCTAATCCACATTGATAGATATACTGCAGTGCATGGGAAACTAAAAGAATGGGTCAATGATTATATTGATGAAATGAAGACTCTGTTTGATACAGGCGAACCTGCAGAACATTCTGAATTTATGAATGATATGAAAGATATCTGGGAAAAAGAATTTAAAGCGAAAGAACAAGCTTTTTTATCTATGGTAGATGATCCTGACATAGTACCATATGAATGGGATAATATATCCGACACAATCCCTATCATATTAAGAGAAATTTCTTGTGTCATCGTAAATGGAACAAAAGAAGGACAAAATCTTGATTATGACAATGCAAAGAACAGTTTGACTGTAATTGCAATTGGTGGTGACAAACTTGCTAGAGGTTTAACTCTTGAAGGCTTAACTACAAGTTATTTCTTACGGTCATCAAAATTATTCGATTCTCTTTCTCAAATGGGCCGTTGGTTTGGTTATCGTAATGGATATATTGATGTCTGCAGAATATATGCAAATTCTCAAATTCTATCTTTCTTCGAAGAAGTTGCGGAGTCTTCTTATGATTTAAAACAACAGTTTGAAGAGCTAAGAACAAAAGAAAATATGACGCCTAGAAAGTTCGGATTTCGAGTTAGAACAAGACCTTCTTCTGCCATGGAAATTACTGCAAAATCAAAGTCTCCTAACAAACATAATTTAAAATACTCCTTTTCAGATTGTGCCGTACCTACAGCTTATGTACCTAACGATCCCGAATATAATGAAAAGAATTATAAAGTATTTACATCATTTATTGAAAAGATGGGCTCTCCGTCAGGGTATGGAAGGAATGTACAAACTGAAAGCAGAAATAAAAAGTCAGTCAGATGGGAGAAAGTTAATCTCAATCTAATTATAGAAGAGTTTCTGAAAAAAGTTTATGTCGATGAAGCAAACTTCAAATTCTCCGCTAGTGGAATAGAAGATTATATTCATCGTATGAATAAAAAAGGAGAATTACAAAACTGGACAGTTGCGCTTATTTCTGGTGATGGAAAAGAGACCGAGCTGAATCCCTATATAAAAATTCGTCAATCACAAAGAAAAATCGAAATGGCAAGAACAACCTGCTATGAGTTAGATAGAAGAAGACTACCTACAGGTAATGACGAGTCTTTTGATTTAACTATTGAACAGTTTAACAAGGCTCTTATGGAAACAAATAAACTACGAAAACAAAACGGAAAAAACGAAACAAATACACCAGCTCCACATGAGATTAGAAAAATTAGAGGTGCCGATAGATGTTTATTGTTATTATATTTGCTTGAAATAGAAACTGTTAATAAAGAGAAAATCTATGGCATCCCAGGGTTTATGATCAGTTTTCCTGAATCAAATGACCCTGATGCAGATGCAGAATATTTAATGAATAATGTGTATGCAAAAAATTTAAAAATTGATGAAGCAAATGGTAATGCGGAGGAAGAGGATGATTAACATTATCAATCTGTTTAAAATGCTAGAAGATGAATATCCTTCGTCTCATGATGATTATACTCGTAAAATTGATACTCCAGATCAATTACCAATTTATGCTGGAATATCTGCTGAAAAGAAATCTTTTATTAGTATTAAGATGGATACAAACTTAATTGCTATATCAACTGATATTGTTAGTTGTTCAGGATATGACGTAAGAAAATATAAAATCAATGAAACAGAATTCGATTTTCGCCTTATAATTTGCGATTTACAAAATAAATCCATTTTCTATACTGTGATTCAAGACTTAGTAGATTCTGTCTCTTTTATTGGCTCTTCAGTAGAAATACTTATCAATCGACTAAGAAGATGGAATATCTTTTTCAAACATAGTCCGTCAGGTGTCTTATCAAAGAAAAATCAAATTGGTCTATTTGGTGAACTTTGTTTCATAAAAGATAATATCGCTCGTAGCAATGGATTAATTATCAATTGTTGGAATGGACCGAAAGGAGAATCAAAGGACTTCATGTTTGATTCCTTTGCCGTTGAAGTTAAGACTTCCTCTCAAGAAGATCATCAAACCATTCGAATATCAAACGAAAATCAATTAGATAAAGCAGGTTTGAAGGAATTATATTTGATTTTCAATATTGTAAATGAAGACCAAATGGATGGCTCAACATTACCAGAGTTTATTAAAGAGATAAAAGTGCTACTTAAGAAACATCATATAATGATTGAGAAATTCGAAGAGTTATTATTTGGCATAGGATATGACGATAGATTTTCAGAATTGTATACAGAAAGGTTTATTCGTTCAGCAAGCTGGATCTTTAACGTAAATGATGATTTCCCAAAAATCATACCAGCTGATTTGGCAAAAGGTATTAGTAATGTTTCATACTCTGTTGACTTTTCTATATGTAAGAATTTTGATGGGAGAAATATCCTCGAAAATAGTCTAGGTGGGTATTTTAAATGAGTAGAACATTAGACTTTTATTATGAACTCATGAATGGAATTGAATATGAGTTAGAGGCATCAACTGATAACGGTGCTACAAAAGAACTTTTGTTTACTAGTAAAGTCATTGAAACATTAAGCGACGGAAATAACCCTTTATTAAATGGTATAGATGGAGATGTTTTTAGATACGCACCAACCGCTTTTTCTTATCATATAAACGGATATAGAATCAATGATGATGAAAAATCGATTACTGTGTATGTTACAGATTTCGTTGACTCGCAAAATCTAGTATTCCGTAATCAGAGAGAAGTCGAAAGCTGCATGAAAGGTGTCCAGGAATTTATGAAGCTGTGTATTACAGATTCGAAAAATATTTTAAATCAAACTATGGACTATCCGATATACGAATTTGTATATCAAATATCTCACAATTATCAAGATTACAATGAAATCAATTATGTTTACATCACAAATGCATCTGTCAGAGAAATCAAATTGCCTTCTTTCTTGTTCAATCATCATAAAGTAAACATCATATTGATAGATTTGGAACGATACAGACGATTTTGTGACGGCAAAAAAATTTTGAGTATAGATGCAGATTTGAACATATTAGAATCACCTATCCCTTTCGTATCTTTTTGTGGCATAAATAATGATTATGACACTTATTGTCTCTTGTTTCCTGGAAAAGTATTATTCAATTTCTTTGATGCGTACCATTATCAACTACTCAATAGTAATGTTAGAACTTACCTACAACTAAAAGGTTCCGTAAACCAAGGAATAATGGAAACCATAAAGAATGAACCAGAAAATTTTCTTGCATATAATAATGGAATCTCTGCCGTAGCAACGTCTGTAGAAATTGATAATGGATGTTTGGTTAAAGTATGCGATTTTCAAATAGTCAATGGTGGACAAACTTCAGCGTCTATTTATAATGCTGTATTAAAAGGCTATTCCGTCGAGAAAATCCGAGTTCAAGTGAAGCTAACAGTCATAAAGAACATGACAAAAAGAAACGAGATCATTAAATGTATATCTCGTTATGCAAATACACAGAATGCAATTAAATTCTCGGATTTTTCTTCCAATGATAAATATAATAAAACATTATCTGACTTATCAAGAAGTGTATGTGCACCACAAATTGACTCACGCTTGCCAAAAAAATGGTATTACGAAAATGTAGCAGGAGCATACAATATAGAAAAAAGTGATGCTGGTGCTACTTTTGAAAAGGAATATCCCAAATCACAGATGTTTACAAAAACAGATATGGCTGCATATGAATTGTCATATCAAGGATTTCCTGCTGAAGCATGTAAAGGATCACAAGATGCATATAAAATTTTTGTTCAGAACTTAGAATATCTTGATACCCCCACTATCTCTGATTTTCAACATTTGATAGCAAAGAAAATACTATTTGATTCAACACTGAAAATCATAAACGAATTGGGAGGCCAAGGAAAGAAAGCAATGGCTTGTTATGTTGTTGCCTACATGTCGACTGTTGTTTGTGATAATAAACTCAATCTTGATGCGATATGGAGAAAACAAGAAATCAGCGAAGATCTTGAATCAGATCTAAGAGCACTAGTCTACCAAATATGTCCATCTCTAAGGAAAGAAGCTGCTGAAATTGGAAGAAATGTTGATATGTATTGCAGAATGAAACTAACAT
>JADIMT010000071.1 GCA_017694595.1 Candidatus Ornithospirochaeta stercoripullorum
TTATCAAAGCGAAGAAGGAGGAGCCTAATGTACCAATGCAGGATGGAGTAACGCTCCGCGATGCAGAGAAATCTGCGATTGTCAGAGCATTGCAGCGCTGGGAAGGCAACAGAACTCATGCAGCCAAGGAACTGGAAATCTCAAGAAGGACGCTCATCAGCAAAATACAGGAATATGATATAGAGCTATAGAGAATATATCCAGAAAGGACTAGAATCCAGAGAGGAGGAAATATGAAGAAGTTCATATCTTATATATTGGTTCTCTTCGCAGCCCTCTCCGCGCTTTCTGCAGCGGATATCTCTGTAGCAGCTCTCCGTGGTCCTACATCCATGGGACTGGTAAGCTTGATGAACGAGAGCGAGAAGGGAAGCGTGAATGGAAATAGCTATACATTCCAGATTGAAGGAGCAGCAGACGCTGTCGTTCCGCTCATCGTGCGTGGCGATGTCGATGTAGCTGCAATTCCAGGCAACCTTGCTTCCGTTCTCTATAACAACACAAAAGGCAAGATTGAAGTGATTGCTATCAATACGCTTGGAGTGCTGTATATAGTCGAGAATGGTGACTCTGTGCATTCTGTAGAAGATCTCCGTGGTCGTACAATCTACTCTGCGGGAAAAGGCGCAACACCTGAATATGCATTGCAATATGTTCTTGCTGCGAACGGTCTGGAAGTTGGCAAGGATGTCTTTATCGAATGGAAGAGCGAACATGCTGAATGCGTTGCAGCTCTCAAAGCCGATTCTGAGGGAGTTGCCATGCTTCCACAGCCGTTTGCCACTACTGCTATGATTTCCGAGCCATCAATCAGAATCGCTCTTGATTTGAACGAGCTGTGGCAGGATAAGGTAGGTTCGGTGCTCATCACTGGTGTTACAGTAGCACGCAAGGACTGGGCTGAGGCAAATCCTGCTGCGCTCTCCTCATTCCTTGATAGTTATTCGGAATCCGTCAATTTCATCAATAGCGATATTGAAGCAGGTGCAAAGCTTGTCGGAAAGTATGGCATTGTTCCCGAAAATGTAGCTAAGGTCGCCATCCCATACTGCCAGGTGACTTTAATCACTGGAAATGAGATGAAGACTGCGCTTTCCGAGTACCTTGAGATACTCTTTGCTCAGAATCCAAAGAGCGTAGGTGGCGCTCTTCCCGCTGATGATTTCTACTATACGGGAGAATAAAGCACTGAAGGCCGGAGCAATCCTGTTCTGGCTGATTGTCTGGGAAATAGCTTCTCTTCTTATCGGGGAGGAGCTGTTTCTTCCATCGCCACTGAGAGTGCTGGAAAGACTTCTGACAATTCTGCCAGAGCCATCTTTCTGGGCATCTATCTTCTTTACGCTTCGTTGCATCCTCTTTGGCTATATCCTGTCAATTGTATCAGCATCAGCTTTATCATTTCTATCATATCGTTCAGCACTCGTATCAATCATTCTTGATCCGCTTGTACGCATCGTAAGAGCAACTCCAGTTGCCTCAATTGTCATTCTTGTCCTTGTCTGGGTTAGAAGCCGCTATCTTTCGATTGTCATCTCATTCATGATGGTTTTTCCTATAATCTATACGAATCTTCTGGAAGGGCTTATGGCTGTCGACAAAGATCTTCTGGAAGCTGCTGATGTATATAGAATCAAAGGTATAAAACGTATCAGATATATTTTCGCGCCATCCCTCTCGCCTTATATAAAGAGCGCTATCAGGACATCACTGGGACTTTGCTGGAAGAGCGGTATCGCCGCTGAAGTTATTGGTCTTCCGGATGGTTCGATTGGGGAGAGAGTCTATGAAGCTAAGATCTATCTCTCAACGCCAGATCTCTTTGCCTGGACAGTCGTAATCATCATTCTGGCTTTTATCTTTGAGCGATTCTTCATCTTCCTCTCAGACAGCGTTATGAGGAGGATAGAGAGATGAAAGCCTTCATTGAAGAGAAACGTTTTGACAGCAAAATCATTTTCAAAGATGCCAGCTTCAGCATTCCAAAGCTCTCGCACACGGCTGTTGTTGGTCCTTCTGGATGTGGCAAGACGACGCTTATGCGTATTCTCTCAGGACTCGATTGTGATTTCAAAGGTACTATTGAAGACAAAGCAGAATTTCCTCTTATCCTTTTTCAGGAGGATAGGCTGCAGGAGAGGATCTCAGTACTGTCAAATCTGATGGCTGTTACAGATGACAGGAGCAAAGCTTTGGAGATGCTTTCACTTCTCTCTTTAAGGGGTGAGGAGAAGAGCATTGTCCATACTCTCTCTGGAGGAATGAAACGCAGAGTCGCTATTGCGAGGGTTTTACTGCTCGATTCAGATTATCTCTTTCTCGATGAACCGTTTCGCGCGCTCGATAGCAAACTGAGGACAGTAGCTTCCAAATTGATTTTAGAGTATGCGAAAGGGAGAACACTGGTCTTCGTCACTCATGATGAGGGAGATCTCACGCTCTTGGAAGCTGATTCAGTCATCAAGCTTGGTTGACCGCTTCAAGAGAAAACTGCATCATCATAGCAGAGGTAAAAATGGCACTTAACTGTGGTATAGTAGGATTGCCCAATGTAGGGAAGTCCACAATCTTTTCGGCAGTCACTTCAGCCCCAGCTGAAGCTGCGAATTATCCATTCTGCACAATTGATCCTAATATAGGGATTGTTGCAGTTCCTGACCATCGGCTTGATGAGATATCACGATTGATACCGTCTAAGAAAATAACACCGGCAACTGTTGAGTTTGTTGATATCGCAGGCCTTGTCAAAGGTGCGTCACAGGGCGAGGGACTTGGAAACAGATTCCTTGCTTCAATCCGTGAAGTTGGCGTGATTGCACATGTCGTACGATGTTTTGACAATCCTGATATCGTCCATGTGTCTGGCCGCATCGATCCTGTATCAGATATCGAGACGATTAATATCGAGCTTTCGCTTGCCGACCTTGAGACTGTGCAGAAGCGCTATGACAAGACATCTAAGCTGGCCAGAATCTCCAAAGAGCAGCAGAAAGAGAATGAGAAGATCCTTCCTATCTATCAGAAGCTGATCAAATGTTTGGAAGAAGGTATTCCTGCCCGTACGCTTGGCTTGGATGAGGATGAGATGGCATTGGTGTATGATCTTCATCTCATTACGCTCAAGCCTGTGATTTACGTATGCAATGTCGATGAAGATGGAATCTCTGAAGACAATGAGTACGTCAGGATTGTACGTGGCATTGCAGAGAAAGAAAACGCTCCTGTTGTCGTCATCTGCGGAAAGATTGAGTCTGAAATCGCAGCTCTTGATACAGAAGAGGAGAGACAGGAGTTCCTTGAGGCTTCTGGACTGACGGAGAGCGGTCTCAATCCGCTGATCAGAGCAGCTTATTCATCCCTTGGCCTCAGGACATTCTTTACAGCTGGCCCAGATGAGGATAGGGCATGGACATTCCGTGAAGGTTCAAAAGCACCGCAGTGCGCTGGTATAATCCACTCTGATTTTGAGAAAGGCTTTATCAAAGCTGAAGTCTACAGCGTTGATGATCTGATCGCTTATGGCTCGGAGGCACATGTCAGGGAAGCTGGCAAACTGCGCCTGGAAGGCAAAGAATACATCGTACAGGATGGCGATATAGTCTTCTTCCGTTTCAATGTATGACATTTGATTGATTGCAGACTTGGATGTGAACGTTCTTCCGATGATTCCTTGCATCTTTGTACTGCTGGGCATCATCGGAATTATTTGTCATTGACTGCAACTTGTCATATTTTCTTGTGACACATTTCAGAAAAAAATCCCGGTAGTTAACCGGGACCGATTGCCTGTTTCACACTCTTTTCTTGAGGGCAGCCGTCGGAGTGCGTGTCCAGAGAGGGCAGATATGGAATGAGGCCTTCTCTCCTTCACATTGCTGTATGTGGAACAGCTTGAGGCATCTATTGAAGACTTTTACCTTGAGTAGTACTCGACTACAAGCTGGTCGTTGACCTGAACTGGAATCTCGTTTCTCTCTGGAAGTCTTGTGAGCTTGCCTGAGAAATCATCAGTGTTCTTCTCGAAGTATGGAAGATTGAAAGCTGGATGACCAAGGAAGCAATCCTTGAAGTGCTCATTGTTTCTTGACTTCTCTTTGAGTGAGATTACATCGCCTACATTAATCTGATAGGAAGGGATATCAACCTTCTTTCCGTTAACGAGGATGTGGCCATGGGAGACAAGTTGGCGTGCAAGGCGGATTGAGTTGCCGAAACCAATGCGGTAAACAGCATTGTCCAATCTTCTCTCAAGAGCGATAACGAGTGCATCGCCAGTGTTCATGCTGGACTTGAGAGCCTTGTCAAAGTACTTGCGGAGCTGCTTCTCAAGAACACCATAGTATGCCTTGAGCTTCTGCTTCTCTGTCAGCTGTCTGCTGTAATCTGTAGGCTTCTTCCTCTTTGCGAAAGCGGGTGAGTTAGCCCTTGTCATTGCCTTAGGGTGTCCACATACATTAACCCCAAGTCTTCTGCACTGCTTGAATCTAGGACCTGTGTATCTTGCCATAGATTTTACCCTCCAGTAAACATGTGTCAGTTTTATGCTGTATTAGCACAGCAGACAATAATTTATGGCAGAGCGGGGTGTTTTGTCAATTGATTTCACTTCGAAGTAATGATTTATTGCCATACGATACTGAAGCTGAGAGGTGTGTTCAGAAGCAGAAAATCGATGATTGGGAACTCGAATGAAGCAGTATTTCCATTGATGGCTGTACAACCTTTCGTTTCCGTGATTGTACCTGGTACTGTAAGAAGTACTTCCACAGTTCCATTTGTCACAGCTTCAGGTCCTTCCTCGCCGAGAAGGAAGTAAATCATATCGAGATAGTCAGCTTCGCTCATTCCCTGATTATATTCAGGTCCATATACTTCGAAATTTGGATCCGCAAGAAATGGAACAATGCTCTTTAGCTCTGGATAGTTGTTTATATCAAGCGAGAAAGCGATGCTGTTGTCTGTAAGCGTGAATATTGACTGGTTTTCCGCCCCCATATCTGAAAGTAGTGAAGCTATGGAAGCGAAAGAGAATTCGACTTTGTAGTTGTTGCCTCCAAGGCTCTCCCATTCGGGATTGCTTACCGCAGAGGCGTTTTCTAATGATTTTATATACCCGTCTATTGCTCCATCCATGATGGATGTATCGCTTTCTGGCAGGAATTCAGAGAAATCTGAAAGCACTGTGATGAAGAAGTCCTCAACATGTATTTCCGTAACGCTGTTACCTGCGCCGTCAGAGGCAATCTCAAGGTTCTCAGTTACTTGACAGGATGATAGCACGAGAAGAGAAAGCAATAATGCTGCGATGTTTTTTTTCATATCAAGAGCATACGCCATATAAATAATGGAAGCAATCTGTCAATAAGGTATGGACAACCAGTTTTTAAAGTGATAATAAACTTGTTCGGAGTAGATAAATGACAAAAATAGCATCAATTGTCGCTTTTCTCATGCTTCTGGCGGGTTCGCTTTCGGCCTCTGGCTTGGAAGCAGCAGCAGTTGCTTACCCATCTTCTGCAGATATCTCATGGAAAGAGGTTGATGGTGCTGTCTGGTATGATATCTACTCGGGAGAGGATTTCATCGTCCGTCTGGACAGTACATCGCGTGAGTATAGCGTGAAAAAACTGCTTTCAGATACTGATTACTCCTTTTCTGTCGCGGCGCGTACTGCTGATAACATAACGCTCGATGCAGATTTTCTCTCCGTCACGACAACCAGCTGGGATGGCATATATGAATGGAATAATAAGACAGCTGATGATAACAAAGGAAAAGTGACTAATATCAAGATGCGAGTCGAGACGGCCTACGCTCCTCAAATCGGTCAGTATCATAAAATATATATGTATAACGACAGCGGGAAGGATATTCAGATTTTCCCGCTTTACGATTTCAGCGATTCCTCCTCCGGAGAGTGGGTTGATTATAATAGCAAAACAGCTGCTGGCAATTCTTATCGCTTCAATGCTGGACGCTTCAACGCTTCCATATTCACACCCTCAAAATGGCGTGTTGATAAAGTTATGATTGACTATGATTCAAGTTCCGCTTACATTCAGACAAGCGCTTTAGGGCTTGTGTTTGACACAGTTACGTCTTATAAGCTGTTTATAGAAGAAGGGAAGATGAAGATGTCCTTCGCCACCGAGGGGAGCGGAATAGTCGGTGGATTCCTCTTCAGGAATCCGAATCCCGGGGAGGGGGATGCCTTCATTCTTACACGGATAGAATAGGAGGCCACCGTTTGATAGCAGATCCCAGTAAGAAAACTCTGATAATAGTCGAGTCGCCGACTAAGGCCAGGACTATCTCAAGATTTCTTCCACCGACATGCAAAGTGATTGCCTCGATGGGCCATATTGTTGATCTCGCACCTGATCCGAAGAGCGGAAGATATGGTGTCGATGTTGACCACGATTACAAACTTGAATATGTCATAGACCCGAAGAAGAAGGAACTGATACAGGAGATGAAGACGCTTCTATCTTCTTCAGAACAGCTTGTGCTGGCAACTGATGAAGACCGTGAAGGTGAATCCATCTCATGGCATCTGATGAATGTGCTCAAGCCATCCTGTCCTGTTTTCAGAATGGTATTCCATGAAATCACAAAGAGTGCAATTCTCAATGCATTCTCATCCTGTCGTGAACTGGATATGAATCTAGTCCATGCTCAGGAAGCGAGAAGAGCTGTCGATAGGCTTCAAGGCTATGGCATTTCGCCGATCCTCTCCAGAAAGCTTTCAGGAAAATACTCTGCAGGCCGTGTCCAGTCTCCAGGGCTAAAACTCGTCGTTGAGAGAGAGAAGGAACGCAGAGCTTTCAGGGAGACAGGCTATTATTCTGTAGAGACAGAGATGGTGGCAGGAGGGACAGGTTTCCAGGCTCGTCTCAAGTCGATTGGCGACAGGAATGTTGCTGTTTCGCAGTCTTTCGATAGTGAGACTGGAGAGCTGAAGAAAAATGATGTGATCCTCCTCGATAGTGAGAAAGCTGAAGCGATAGCTGCTGAAGTGAAAGGTAAGGAAGCTACAGTATTCAGCGTCGCAAACCAAGAGAAGATACAGAAGCCTGCTATGCCTTTCACCACATCAACGCTCCAGCAGGATGCGGCTCGCAAGATGCATAAAAGCGTCAAAGAAATCATGTCATTGGCGCAGCAGCTTTATGAGAAAGGCTTCATAACCTATATGAGAACGGATTCCCCGACGCTTTCTGTCGAGTGCATCAATGCTGCACGAGCACAGGTTGGAGAGATTTTCGGCTCTGAGTACCTTTCTTCTAAGCCTCGGAATTACAAAGCTACAAGTGAGACAGCGCAGGAAGCTCATGAAGCTATCAGGCCAGCAGGCGATCACTTCAGAAAACCTGAAGATACGGGACTTTCAGGTGATGCTCTCCGCTTGTATACAATCATCTGGAGAAGAACGCTTGCAACCCA
Organism: Candidatus Ornithospirochaeta stercoripullorum; assembly: GCA_017694595.1. GTDB lineage: Bacteria > Spirochaetota > Spirochaetia > Sphaerochaetales > Sphaerochaetaceae > Ornithospirochaeta > Ornithospirochaeta stercoripullorum. The sequence continues at coordinate 7,444 of JADIMT010000071.1, forward strand.
GATGAAGGAAGCGGAGAAAAGTACCACAACAGCCACACTCACATTGGGTGATTACACATTCACAGCCTCTGGCACAACTATCAGATTTCCTGGTTACCTCAGACTCTATGATGTATCTACAGATGATGATGAGAAAGAGAACGAGGAAGGAGTACTTCCTCTCCTTGTAAGTGGTGAACATGCTGATATCAGCAAGGCTGAAGCCAAGTCTCACACGACAAAACCTCCTGCAAGATATACAGAAGCAAGCCTCGTGCAGAAGCTTGAGAGCGATGGCATCGGCCGTCCTTCCACATATGCCGCTATAATCTCAACACTGATTGACAGGAAATATGTGATAAGGCAGAGTGGCCAGCTTGTTCCTACATTCACGGGCTTCTTTGTCGATTCATTCTTGGAGATGACTTTTCCCGCATATATCGATACAGATTTTACATCTAAGATGGAAGAGGGTCTGGATAAGATTGCTGGAGGCACGGAAAGCAAGAGCGAGTATCTCGATTCATTCTGGCGCGGTGGCGCCGGTTTTCCAGGTCTCGATGCTGATTTGCAGAAGATTTCTTCAACAGTACGCAAGGCTGATGTCACAACATTGCAGCTTCCAGGGCTTTCATACACTTTCAAAGTAGGTGAGAACTCTGTCACCTATTCAATCAGAATCAGCAAGTTCGGACCGTATCTTGCCTCTGACTACTTCGATAAAGAAGCAGGCAAGACGCGTATGGCGTCACTAGATCAGGCGAAGTATTTTCCTGGTACATTCTCTGACTGTGATGCAAAAACTGTTCTCTTCCCACAATCCAGCGAAGAAGTATTTGCAAATGGCATAGTTGTCGCTGAAGGCCGTTATGGAAAATACCTCAAAACGGATGATGGCAGGAACATAATGATACCGCGTCCGCTTCGCGATAAGCTCACTCCAGAGCTTGCCCAGCTGCTTGCTGTCTTGCCGAAGTCTCTTGGCAAAGATACCGATGGCGAGGATATTCTGATGATGGCAGGCCCTTATGGCTTCTATGCTAAATATATGGGGAAGAACATCACTATTGCAGATCCATTCAATCCACCAGATGCGGAAACGATCCGCAAGAGCATCGAGGACAGCAAAGAGAAAGCTGCAGTTGCAGATTTCGGTATGTATCAGGATAAACCATTGCAGATTCTGAATGGTCGTTATGGTGCTTATATCAAATGGGGAGATAAAAACTTTGCAATTCCGAAACAGGAACAGAAGAATGCTTCTGGTATTGGTGTAGAGCGAGCGATAGAGATTGTATCGTCGGATCCGGAGAAGCTGAAAGTCATCCGTGATTTCGGTACCTTTGAAGATCTTCCTCTCACTATCCAGAACGGACGTTATGGTGCATATATCAAATGGGGTGACAAAAATGTGGCAATCCCATCTGCCGAGCGCAGCACAGTAAGCGAAATGACAGCTGAAAGAGCGCAGGAGCTTGCAAAGAATGCTTCCGATAAGAAAAGCGGTACGAAGCGCCGCAAAGGCAACTAGCATGTGGCAGGGCTTTTATGCCCTGTCTTTTTTGTATGGCTCTCAGAGCAATGTTCCGATTGATACTTTAATCAATGTATAATCATCAAACTGGAGAACATATGAGGATTTCGATTTTATACATGAGTGTTACAGGTCACACAGAAGAGATGAGCCATGAGATAGCAGAAGGTATCATAGAAGCTGGCTGTGAATGCTATTTATGCAATATTTTCAAAAGTGAGCTGGATAAGGAGGCCGTCTCTTCATCCTGCGGAGTCATCTTTGGCTCTCCTGTTTATCTTGCGACATTGCCTTGGCAGATGCAGCAATTCTTTGAAACAGGTTGCAAGGACTTTGATTTGGCTGGCAAGCTTGGAGGAGCATTCGCGACTGCTCACTATGCACAGGGTGGTGCTGATACTGCAATTATGAGTATGTTGGGAATATTGCTGGTGAAAGGTATGCTTGTATACTCTGGTGGTTCTGCTCTTGGGCTTCCTTTCATTCATCACGGTCCTGTTGCTCTGGACAAAGAAGGTGCTCACTTTGATACTTCTCGTGAGATGTTCAGGGCCTTTGGCAGGCGTTTTGCTGCCAAATGTCAGGAATTATTCGGGGAGAAGCATCGATGATGATAAGGAAAGCAATAATTGAAGATATAGATCGCATTGTGGAAATATACGATGAAATCCATACGGAAGAGGAACGTGGCCGTACGACTACAGGCTGGGTTCGTGGTATTTATCCAGAATATAAGACAGCTTTGAATGCGCTGGAAAGGGGTGATCTTTTTGTCGAGATAGATGGTGGCAGAATCGTAGGTTCAGGAATCATCAATAAAGAGCAAGTCGATGTCTATAGATATGGAGCATGGCAATGGGAAGCTGCTGATGATGAAGTGATGGTACTGCATACATTGGTTATCTCACCATCTGTTTCTGGACATGGGCTTGGTAAAGCTTTTGTCTCTTTCTATGAAGAGTACGCTGCAAAACAAGGCTGTAAATATTTGCGAATGGATACAAATGAACGCAATCACAGGGCAAGGGATTTGTACCGGAAGCTTGGATATAGAGAAGCAGGTGTTTTTCCTACTGTTTTCAATGGGCTTGAAGATGTCAACCTTGTTCTGCTGGAGAAGAAAATACAGTGTGACTAAACAACTTAGTATTATGTGTTAAGCAGCTTCAACCATGGTTGCAGCTGCTCCTGTTGATGTGTCACGCAACACAGATTGGACAGAACAAGGGTAGCAGTTAGATACTTGTGGAAGCACAACGAACCCGAAGAAATCCATATTTATTTCATTTAAGAAAAGCTATCAATTATCTGGGCTAAGCAGTGGTGTTTAACAGGAGTCAAAATGCCATAGCAAAAAAAGATAATTCTCAAAACTAATGATCCTGTGTCTTTTTCATGGCTGTATCAGCTTGCAGTGTATATTCATATATAATATAGAGATAATTTTCTTGAACTTGAATTTTTTGATGAAACTCATTAAAATTATAAAATTCCTATCTGCACAGTGTTGCTGAAAAACCTCATTTAAAGCGTTCAATCGCAGTTTAGTCCCTGTATTTCAGCGAATTTGAGTTTTCAATAATCCGTTTTATCAGGTTTTCCACCTTCTCATACTTATCATCAGGAGGATTGTGTATGTATGAATATAGGTCAAGATAACCAGAAAGATACTCCCTGCTGAAGCCTGGATGCCGTCTCATCAAGCGCTGGAATTCATAACAACGCCTGTTTATGGGTCCAAGAGGATTCTCCTGATCCGGCAAGCCCTTCAGCTGCTTCGAATCGTATTCAATGCTTTCCAGTCTCAGATCCTGAACGAGCTTCTTATGTGCTTTCTCCTTGTCATGGATCAATGTCGAGCCTGGTGCTATATGATCCTTGAATCCATTGTAGACTGCTTTCT
>JADIMT010000072.1 GCA_017694595.1 Candidatus Ornithospirochaeta stercoripullorum
TGCGGCTGGCACAATGAAGGCCTCACGCTCCGTGACAGGGAGTGGGAATGCCCCGTGTGCCATACCAGACATGATCGGGACCGCAATGCGGCTCTGAATCTTAAATCCTTTGGCCTGAAAGCCCTAGCCAGGGACGCTGGCGAAGTTAAGCCTCTGGAGATGCCCAATGTGGACGAACGTGCAGAAATGCACCTAAGAAGCATGGCATCAGTGAACGAGGAAAATGCCCATGGATACTCCATGGAAGCCTCTAGACTTGTCTAGATGGTACTGTCACAATCAGGTGTGAGACTTTCAGAAGAATTGATTTCTCTCCTTGTTCCGGAGGGAAAAGGTTTTATCTCAATTACAGGTGGTGGCGGCAAGACAACGTTGATGTCATTGCTTGCAGCAGAAGCCAAAGCGCGTTCCCTTTCTGTCCTGATTACGACAACTACAAAAGTCGCTTCCCCTTATCTTCATGATTACAAAGCTGACAGGATCTTTGATTCTGAGGCTGTGCTTGGCTATAAGCCAGAGAGAAGGGAGATAGTGTTTTATGCAGAGCATCATACGCTTGATATGAAGAAGTGGGTAGCACCCAGAGAAGAGGTGCTTACAGCTCTGGCATCGCTTTATGATATCATTATAGCTGAAGCTGATGGATCGAGAGGCTTGCCGTTGAAGATACATACATCCCGGGATCCTGTCATCCATCCGCTTACGACAGCGACTGTTGCTGTGATGGGCACTTGGGGGATAGGGGAGAAAGCGTTCTTCTCTGTCTTTGGAGAGGAGCGTGATTGTCTTGTGGATCAATCCTATCTGCAGGAATTCATCGAATCTCCGGAAGGGCTTTTGAAAGGAATGCAGGGGCATTCTGCTGTTGTTTTCAATGGAGCGGAAGAGTGCAGCAGTGAGGAGCTGTCTTTGCTCTCAACTCTCTCCATTCCTGTACCTGTCGCTGTGTTCGCCGCTTCGGAGAAAGAGGATTCAATTATAAAGCGTATTCGCTAAGCTTGCAGGGTTTACTTCATTTTCTGAATAAGGCATCCTGTATATATGTTGACCCTTGAAGAAAGAATCAAAGCCCTCAGAGCTGGAGCATGCGTACTTGCTTCCGCTTCTGACAGTACAAGAAAACAAGCGTTGGAATGTATAGCATCTGCCCTTGAAGCGCATAGGGCAGAGATAGAGAATGCAAATAAACTCGATATCGAAAAAGCGGAGAAGGAAGGCATATCGGATTCGCTTCTGCATCGTCTCAAATTCTCTGGTGATAAAATTGATAGCGCTGTAAAAGGACTGCGAGAGCTTTCACAGCTTCCTGATCCAATTGGCAAGGTTCGCGAGATGAGAGAGCTCGATCCGGGGTTTGTGCTAAAGAAGGTCGCGTTCCCTATTGGTGTGATTGCTATGATTTTCGAAGCTCGTCCTGAAGCGCTTGTACAGATTGCAGGTCTTGCCTTGCGCTCTGGCAATGCTGTTGTGCTAAAAGGCGGAAAAGAAGCTGAAGAATCGAACAGGACACTTGTAAGGATTATCGATGAAGCTACATCCTCTCTGATCGGAGATAAGTGGATTCTCGGCATCGAAAGCCATGCAGATGTGAATACCATGCTTGGGCTTGATGAAGATATCGATTTAGTCATTCCTCGTGGATCGAATAAATTCGTTTCATATGTAATGGAACATACGAAAATCCCTGTGATAGGCCATTCAGATGGCATCTGCTCCGTCTATATTGATTCCTCTGCTGATATCGATATGGCTGTCCGTATAGCTGTGGACAGCAAAGTGCAGTATCCAGCAGCTTGCAACGCGGCTGAGACGATCCTTGTCCATAGTGAGATAGCACCGCGCTTCTTGCCACTGCTGGGAAAGACATTCAGCGAGCTTGGCGTGAAGATGCATGGTGATGCAGAGACGCTTAAATATATTCCTTCAGCACTGAAAGCTACGGAAGATGATTATCATACTGAGTATCTTTCGCTGGAGTGCGCTGTGAAGGTTGTCTCATCCATTGAGGAAGCCATTGAGCACATTGCTTCTCATGGTTCCCACCATACAGATGCAATCGTCACAGCTTCAGAAGAAGCGAAAGAGCTGTTCTTCCGCACTGTTGACAGCGCTGATGTCTTTTGCAACTGCTCTACGCGCTTTGCAGATGGTTTCAGGTTTGGTCTTGGTGCAGAAGTGGGAATCTCGACATCGAAGATCCATGCGCGGGGACCTGTAGGCCTTGATGGTCTGATGACAACAAAGTGGCTTCTCTCCGGGCACGGCGAGACTGTCAGCATGTACTCTGGTCCAGATGGAAGGCAGTTCCATCATAAGGAGCTGATGTGATGCGCGATTTCAGCTCAGTCAGGCGTGTTGTCGTAAAAGCGGGTACTAATCTCCTTTCCTCTTCGACTGGAATTGATATGGAAAGGGTTGCTACGATAGTCGATCAGATTGCTTGTCTTAAAGAGTCTGGCCATCAAGTGATTCTTGTCTCATCAGGGGCTGTGGGATTAGGTGCGAAAGCACTTGGACATACCAGTCCTGTCGTCTATGTCGCGATGAAGCAGGCCTGTGCTGCTATAGGGCAGCCATTGCTGATGAGTGCATACAGGGAGGAGTTCGCGCGCCATAATCTGCTCTCTGCCCAGGTGCTTATTACGCGTTCTGTCATAAACAACAGACAGAGCTATAATAATCTGCGATCCTCTGTTTCCATGCTTCTTGCAATGGGAGTTATTCCGATTTTCAATGAGAATGATGTTGTATCTACAGCAGAGTTGAAGGATGTCTTTGGTGATAATGACAGGATGAGTGCGCTTGTCGCTTCTAAAATCGATGCAGATCTCCTTGTTCTCCTCACCGATATCGATGGGTTATATACAGGTAATCCACATAGCGATAAGAATGCTACGCTGATTCATACAATCAGCAAGATAACACCAGAGATCATGGGTTATGCGAAAGGAGCAGGTTCTGCGTTTGCGACAGGCGGTATGAAGACAAAGCTGCTTGCTGCTGAGATTGCGCAGAAGGGTGGCTGCGGAACTGTTATTGCTTCAGGTTATGAGAAGGATGTGCTTGCAAGAATCCTCAGAGGAGAGGAAATCGGCACATACATCCAGCCTGAAGAAAGATTATCGCAGCGTGAGAGATGGATCATCAACACCACACCGAGAGGGGGAATCATCGTGGATGAGGGTGCAAAGAAAGCGCTCTTTGCTCATAAGAGCCTTCTTCCATCCGGTGTAAAAGGAATAGATGGTGTCTTTGGCAAAGGTGAAGTCACCTCTATAATAGATGCAGAAGGCAGAGCCTTTGCCAAAGCAGTACCATACTTTGACAGTACAGAGATAGAAAAACTCCAAGGCCACAAGAGCTCTGATATCGAGTCTGTTCTGGGGAAAGGGAGGAAGGATGTGATCTTCAGGCCGGAGGATCTTGTCTTTACAGATAATGTCTAATTACCGTGTGCTTCATCAGCGTCAGGATGTTGGCAACAGGATTTCATCGCTTTACAGACAGCCACAGCTTGCTATTGGCTTGCTGGATTTCTCGACGAAGGAAGACCTTGTCGATTCTGTGAAGTGGTTCATGGCTAATATGAGCAATCCTATCTATGTCATCACGCTTCAGTCCCGGATGGATGAGGAGGACTGGCTCAACGAGTTTCCAGATGTGAATTTCATCATTTTCAAGCTTCCTGCTACGACAGGTGAATATATCAACGCTTTTGCAGATGAATGCTATGCCACATACTTTCTTGTGCTTAGGACTGATTCCACTCTGATAGCATTCGATGGCAAGAAGCTGATGGAAACAATGGGGGATAAGAACCATCCTGCACTGATAACGCCTGTGATGATTTCCTCATCTCTGGAGGTTCTCCCGACTCTTCGCGCTCCATATATCAATGGCAGGCAAGTCGATCCTATGTCATTCACTCCTGATATCAACAGCGATGAGGAGGAGCCTAATCTCTATCCAGTAATGGAGCTTGGACTTTATGACAGAGCGCTTTTCCAGCGTCTTAGATCCTATGACACGATGATTTCAGGGGAGTTTTACCAGGCGATGGATTTTGGAGTGAGATGCTATCTTCTTGGCTATCGCATCACTACAGAGCGCTCTCTTGCAATCCAGTTTCCAAAGCGTCTCTCAATCATCGAAGACCGTTCTCTTTGCGATGGCGCGGAACGCTTCTATACAAAAGCTATGTCTGTCAGGCGCATAGCTGGTAAGAACATCATCGAGAAATGGAAGCCTTACGTTGACAAAGAAGTGCTCAATGATGAGGTTAAGAAGAAACAGATACTACTGCAGAAGACGGATTTCTTCACGCTGATGAAGAACTGGAAAAGCAAGGATGCTAAGTGAAGAAAAGCCGGGTTGCCCCGGCTTTCTTCAGCTGTTCTTGACTTCGCTTTCCCTTGTTCTTGTTTTCACAAGCAGCTCAGTCTTGAGATTCCTGAGCTTCTCAGACAGCGATACTTTGTAGATATGTGGATTGATGATTCTCTTGTATGATTTATCGAATGCTGCGAGCTTCTCGGCAGATGTCCTCTGAATCTCGCCCAGGCTAGGTTGTGGAGCGATCCGCTTTCCATTTTCCATCTTCTTTGTAAGCAGCGGCATGAAGCTCTGATATCTATTCTTCTTCATTGTGAAGAAATCTGCAGTAGAGAAAGGATGGTAGAATGTGATGTTCTCACCGCTTTCAATCTTCTCATCTGCAAGCGTAATCAAATCTGCAAGCGCATTGCCTGATGCATCGAAGAAACGGTAGACTTGCTTGATGCCGGGGTTTGTTGTTTTCTCATAGCTGTTTGAGACTTTCAGGCAAGGAATCATCTTGCCATTTTCTTCTTTTGCTGAAAGCTTATAGACGCCATTGAGCGATGACTGGGAACCTCCTGTGACTAAGTGTGTTCCGATTCCCCAGCTGTCAATTGGAGCACCATCGGAGACTAAGCTCCTGATGATTTCCTCTGTCAGGTCGTTTGATACGCAGATCGTTGCATCTTCCAGCCCTGCCTCATCGAGACGTCCCCTGATTTCCTTTGTCAGATATGACAAGTCGCCGGAATCAATCCTCACTCCGATTCTCTTGCCCTTTGCTTTCTGTTCCAAGCCTATTTTGATTGCGGCCTCAATGCCAGAACCAAGTGTGTCATAGGTGTCAATCAAGAGTATGCCGTTATCTGGATAGATTTCGACGAATTTCCTGAAAGCTTCCTCTTCCGATGAGTAGCTCATAATCCAGGAGTGAGCCATCGTGCCAGAGACAGGTATGCCATATTTCTTGCCTGCAAATGTGTTGCTTGTCGACTTTGTGCCACCGATGAAGGACGCGCGGGAGGCTGCATGCCCTCCATCCCCCTGTGCTCTTCTCAGTCCGAATTCCATGATATTCCCATGGCCTTTTGTTGCAAGCACCATTCTGGATGCTTTTGTTGCGACCAGAGTCTCGAAGTTGATTGTATTGAGCAGCATGGTCTCTACAAGCTGTGCATCCATCAAGTCGCTTTCAACTCTGATGAGAGGTTCGCCAGGGAAGGCTGGTGTGCCTTCATCGAATGCATAGACATCTCCATGGAAGCGATAAGTCTTCAGGTAGGAGAGGAAATCAGGACCGAAGATGTTAAGGCTTCTCAGATACTCGATATCGTCAGCGCTGAACTGGAATGATTCAAGCTTGTCGATAAGCTCCTCAAGTCCGGTGAAGATTGTATAACCACCCTGATATGGATTGGTGCGGTAGAACATATCGAATACTGCCCTGGAGTCGTGGTTCTCCAGGTAGTATCCATTCATCATAGTAAGTTCATAGAAGTCGGTAATTAGAGCACTAGTTTCTTTCATTTTTTCTCAATCTTGTCGAAGCCACAATATGGGATTAGCACTTCAGGTATAGCGACAGAGCCATCTTCTCTCTGATAATTCTCCAGTATTGCTACAATAGCACGGGAGAGAGCTACAGCAGTTCCGTTCAGCATGTGGACGAATTTGAGCTTGCCATCATCATCGCGGTAGCGGATGTTGAGCGAGCGGGCCTGGTAATCAGTACAGTTCGAAGTAGATGTAACTTCACCATATTCTCCTTCTTCACCGCGTCCAGGCATCCATGCTTCGATATCGAACTTGCGATAAGCAGGAGCTCCCAGATCACCGGTTGCTGTATCTACTACGCGGTAGGGCAGTCCAAGACCCTGGAAGATCTCTTCTTCTATAGAGAGTATCTCCTGGTGGTATTTATCGCTCTCTTCTGGCAGGCAGTAGATGAACATCTCAAGCTTGGAGAACTGATGGACTCTGTAAAGGCCTTTTGAGTACTGCCCAGCTCCACCAGCTTCGCGGCGGAAGCAGTGTGAAAGTCCTGTCATCCTGATAGGAAGCTTGTCCTTCGGAATGATTTCTCCAGAGTAGTAGCCGCCGAGCGTAATCTCAGCTGTTCCGACAAGGCATGTGCCTGTGCCTTCGATTGTATAGATATTAGACTCTGCTCCACGTGGATTGAAGCCGATTCCGTTGAGGATTTCCTCTTTTGCGATATCAGGAGTGATGAATGGTGTGAAGCCATGCTTGAGGACGATGTCCATGGCATAGCGCTCAAGTGCCATCTGAAGGATTACTCCCTTGTTCTTTATATAGTAGAACTTCTGGCCAGCGACTTTAGCTCCATTGTCGAAATCGAGGATGTCGAGCTCTTCACCAAGCTGTACGTGATCTTTGGCTTTGAAGCTGAATTTTGTAGGTTCCCCGAAGAATTTCACAGCAAGGCTGTCTTTGTCCTCCTTGCCGATTGGAGCATCTGGGTGTGTATAGTTAGGAATTGTTCTTGCCTCATCCATGAATGCTTTGTCGATTGCAGCAAACTCAGCTTCGACTTTCGCCAGCTCATCCTTGATTGCCTTGCCTTCTTCAATCAACGCCTTTCTTGTCTCTGGATCGAGCTTGCCTTTCATCTTCTGGGCATTCTCGTTTCTCTTCGCTCTGAGAGTCTCTGTCTCCTGCATTAAGGCATTGCGCTTATCCTGATCTGCGATAATCTTGTCAATATCAACATTCATGAAGCGATCTGCGATGTTTTTCTTTATCTCGTCATGACGTGTTTTCAGTTCTTTGATGTCAATCATTTTGCTTATCTCTCCCCGTAACGTGCTTTAGTTTCAAGTTCTATGCTCTTATTTGCAGCAGCTTCCACAGCTTCCATGACAGCTGACGGGAAGCCTTTGTCCTGCAAGGCTTTCACACCTTCTATCGTTGTTCCAGCAGCTGAGCAGACCATTGTCTCAAGGCTTATCGCGTTATCGCCAGTTGTTTTTTGAAGCTCTGCCGCGCTGATAGCTGTATCCCGGACAATGGAGAGAGCCTCCGGATATGGAATGCCTTCTTTCACTCCCGCCATTGCCATCTGATGCATCATCTCGAAAAAGAAAGCGATGCCTGAACCAGAGATTCCGATGAATGCAGGGAAAAGGCTTTCCTGGATGAAATATGCTGATCCAAATGAAGAGGCGATTGAGAGCGCGATGTCTTTCTGCTCCACGCTGACGTTGCTGCCTGCCGCGATAGCTGTGACACTCTTGCCTGTTTTCGCCGCGATATTCGGCATGAACCTCACAACGTTGTCAGAGCCGATGTGGTCCTCAAGAACTGAAAGAGGGACGCCTGCAGCAATCGATATCCAGAGCCCTGTATCAACTTCCTTGAGACTTTCATAGAGGGATGGCAACACCTGCGGTTTGACAGCTAGTATGATTACTCCGCTTCCGCTTGCTTCCTCCAGCTCTGAAAGTACAGCGATTGCGCTGTTGCATGCAGCCACTGCTTCAGCCTTTTCCTGTGATTTGTCATAAACAGAGACTTCCCATCCGGCACTCGCAAGAGCTGTTGCTATGCTTGCTCCCATATTGCCTGTGCCTATCACAGAGATTCTCATATTTCCTCCCCGACTCCTGTACCGCTCCAACATCTCTCGAGACCTGGCCAGCCCAGTTGCCTGTAATATTCATAAGCGGCTATAGCCGCGCTATTGGACAGATTCAGACAGCGTGTTGAATGCCTGATCGGAATCCGAAGCACCCTGTCAGGGTATGCCGAGAACAATTCTTCATCAAGCCCCGTGCTCTCTTTGCCGAAAATAAAATAAGTATCTTTTTCAGTGTATGCGGGTTCTGTGTAGATTTTCTTCCCTTTTTTCGAGAATAGCCAGATTTCATCATCTCTATGCTTTTCCATGAATTCGTCAATGCTGTCATAGATTATGATATCTACCTCGTGCCAGTAATCCAGTCCAGCATGCCTTACGCTCTTTTCTGAGATATCAAAGCCAAGCGGGCGTACAAGATGCAACCTGGCGCCTGTGACAGCGGCTGTTCTGGCAATATTGCCAGTATTCTGTGGAATCTCAGGATTGAAGAGACATATATTCAGCATGAATAGAGAATAGCATCATCATCAATTTCGTGGAAGGTCGAGGCTTCTGGCTCTTACTATCTTCTGGCCCTTCTGGGAGAGCGAGAGAATGGTTTTTTCCAGCTTTCTCTCTTTTTCCTCCCTCTCTGCGAAGAAATCGGGCTGTTCAATATCTTCGCCATCGTAGATTCCTGAGAGCACAACTCCGATGAGACGCACACCTTCGCCGTTATAGCGGGACCTCAGCAATGCCTTTGCCGCTTTGTAGACGTCAGCAGAGGAGTAGAGCGGTTTTTCCGGTGTCGTCTGAGCTGATAGCGTCGTGAAATCACCATAGCGCAGCTTTATACCGACAGTCCTTGCGACTTTCTTCTCCTCCATTGCCCTGAATTCAACTTCCTGGGACATCTCAAGTAAATATGTATCCAAAGCATCGTAGCCATGGATATCAGGATAAAAAGTCTTCTCTGTTGATATCGATCTTGATTTCGCATCACGCTGGTAAATTCCAGGATCTATACCTCTAGCTATGTTGTAGAGATAGATGCTGTTGCTGTCGCCGAAGTATCTGGAAAGCTCTTCTATTGTATATTTTCTCAGCGTCTGTGTGGAATTTATTCCATGCTTTGCCAGGCTTTCATATGTCGAGTCCCCTATGCCCCAGAGTTTTTTGAGGCCGACTGTATCGATGAAGAGCTCTTCTTTGTCTCTTGGGACTATTGTAAGGCCATCAGGTTTGCGGAAGTCTGAAGCAAGCTTCGCTATGTAGCGAGATGAGGCAACTCCGATTGAGACAGTCAGTCCTGTGCTTTCTTTTATCATCGCTTTCAGTAGCTTGGCAGCTTTTCCCGGGAACGGATAGATTCTTTCCATTCCCGTAAGATTGAGGAAAGCTTCATCGATTGAGACTTGCAGGAAGCCAGGAGCAAATGAGGAGATGATGTCCATTACTTTCTGGCTCATCTCTGAATAGCGTTTCATCCGTCCCGGTACGCAGATGGCATTAGGGCAGAGTTTCAGTGCTGTGGTCATAGGCATAGCGCTGTGCACACCATACTTTCTAGCTTCGTATGAACATGTTGAAACTACATGCCTCGGTCCGGGGGTGCCTATGATCAGCGGTTTTCCCCTGTATTCAGGATGGTCAAGATTTTCCACAGAGGCAAAGAATGCGTCGAGATCGATATGGAAGAACACTGAGCCCATAGATGGAGTATAGCACTTTGGGGGCAATCTGGTATAATCAGGGCAATGAAACGACTGTTGATGAGTGTTGTTGCCGCTATTATTCTTATTTCTGGTCTTCCGGCTTTTTCCGTCACTGACGAGAACCCTCTAGACAGTCCATTGAACTCTGTATCCTATACAGGCCGGTTCTCAGATGTCTTCTCCAATCCTGCAGCGCTGGGATTGATGGAGACGGATCCAGGTTTGTTTGCGCTATCGCTTTCGCTGGCAGATAGCCTTTCAGGAAAGCTTTTCGGCAGCGATCCGATGCCTCTTCTGCAGAATCAGAAGTGGAACCTGCAGGCTTCGTTCATTGCGCGATATGTAGCTTTGACAGCATATTACGGCAACGAATTCAACAGAATTGAGGGAGAAGGAAGCCGTTATGACATCCACTCATCTCTTCGCATTGAAGTTGATATGGCATATGCTTTTCCTCATTTCTCAATAGGAGCACGTGTTTCTGGCGGAAACCGCATGATAAGGGAAGATAAGGTGATCGACAGCCTTGATGATATTTTCACTAACGCATGGTTCTCTCCATATGAGAGAGAATCCGGCAGTGAATTCTTCAATGTCGGTGTAGGCGCGATTGCATATTGGGGACCTGTCACAGGCGGTATCTATGTTGGAGAAGTGCTTACGCTGCGTGATGGGAACATCTATTTCGGATGGGATGCGCTTTCGGAGTCTACGACGCTATCGCTATCGGTGGGAGCCGGACGATATACTAAAAGCGGTGACTTGCGCTTCTTCCGTCCTCGCTGTTCGATTTCGATGACAGGCCTTGTCGAGGATGCGACCAGATCGATAGAAGCCGAAGGAGAGATTACGTTCCAATTCCTTCCTGAAGCATCTGTTTCCCTTGCTGTCTCATATGTTGAGCAGCATCACACAATGCTTGCATTCAGACCGGAAAATGGTTTTGTCAGCATCTTTGTCAGAGGTGAGGGTGCAGGATTTTCCGGGATTATCGGATTCACATTCAAAGCAACGGATTTCTCCTCGTTTGCTCCTTCACTGATCTTCTCATATGTCAGCTGAGCGGAAGTGAGAGCGTGAAGACAGAGCCTTCTCCGAGCTTGCTCTCGCATTTGATAGTCCCTTTGTGGATGATAGCTATGTGCCGCGCTATTGATAGCCCTAGACCTGTACCTCCCGATTCCCTGCTTCTTGCTTTATCAACACGATAGAAGCGCTCGAAAATGCGTGGTATGTCCTCAGCAGCAATTCCATAGCCTCTGTCCTGTACAGAGAATTCTATCCTGCCTGAATGCTTCTTCGCGGTGATCTTCACTTCTGTGCCGGCAGGTGAATAGGAAATAGCGTTGACTACCAGATTCAGGAGAGCTTGGACAATAAGAGCCTCATTGCAAAGCATGTTCTCATTCGTAGAGGAGTAGCTGACCTGGATGCCCTTGCTTTCCGCTTTGTACTGTGTATAGGCCTTCACTTCCTGCATGATGGCTGTATCTGTAGTCCAGTCCATCGATGGGGATGTATCGGAGTTGTCCAGACTTGTCAAAAGGAGCAGATCTCCGATAATCCGAAGCATGTGCGATGAGTTTTTCTTGATGATAGCTGCGAAGTGCTTACGTTCACTTTCTGTGAGATTCTCTTCAGCCAGCGTCTCTGCAAATCCTGCAATAGCTGTAAGCGGGGTCTTCAGCTCGTGAGAGACATTCGAGACAAAATCCTGCCTGACTATCTCCAGCCGCTGAAGCATCGTTACATCGCTGAATGTGGCAACAGCATACTTGTCATCGAGAAGAGTGATGCAGAATTCATATTGCTTTTCTCTTCCCTGTCCGCGGATGATGGCATCATCGCCTGTCGCATCATGCCATGTCGTGATTCTGAATGTCCTTTTCTGCTTGTCGATGAAGACGCTGTCTATATGATTTTCCAGCTCGCTGCCGGAGAATATATCCTCAAGCTTCTTGCCTTTGAGGCTCTCATTCCAGCCCAGCATGGTTGAAGCGCTGGTGTTTGAAAGTGCTATCCTGTGCTTTTTGGAAATAAGGAGAACGCCTTCTCCCATAGCTTCTATGATTTTCAGATATCTGTCTTTGTCATTCTTCTTCGGCATATCTGTATCCTATCCCCCAGACAGTCTTTATTGCATATCCCATCTTCCCGAGCTTTTTCCTTACAGCTGCTATCTGAACATCTATTGCCCTTTCCGTCACTGGATAGTCATTTCCCTTGATTCTCTCTATGATCTCCTGCCTTGTAAGCACTCTGCCACCAGCTCTGATGAGAGAGAGAAGCATATCGAATTCAGTTGCAGTAAGCGCGACGGGAGTGGAGCATACAGTACATTTCCTTGTTCCTGGATCCATGATTATCCCTTTTTCTGTCTTTACAGTTCCTGCCATGTTCTTATGCTCCGCTCTCCTGATGACTGAACGCACTCTTGCCACCAGTATCTTCGGAGAGAATGGCTTCGTGATGTAGTCATCGGCACCAGCTTCCAGCGATGAGATGATCTCAGCTTCCTCTGTCAGTGCAGATGCCATGATGACAGGTAGGGATGGGAAGGGGCTTTCCGTCCTGATATACTTCAGCACATCGATTCCAGACAGGCCTGGCAATAGGATATCAACAAGGGCAAGCGAGTAGCCTCCTGCTGCAAGCTTCTGCACAGCTTCATTGCCATTCGAGGCTATATCAGTGGAAAATCCGTTTGATTTCAGATGGAACTGAATCAATGTGCTTATATCTTTATCATCTTCAACGATGAGTATGCGCATACTCTGATGCTACCGCCTGAAAGAGAAAAAGACAAGAAAAGTACTGTATGTTATTATTCTTTTATGTTTCAGATTACAGGACTGGATTTCACTGTCTCTCCTGAATTGTTCGCATCTTTGCAGAACAGGGGGATTGAACTGAATCTCTCTGCTGGTCGCCGCCTGATGCATAGGCTCCGGTTTCCGTTTGTACTCATCGTCACCTGTGACCGGGCTGAAGTTGTAGCAGAAGGTCACGTCCCACCAGAAACACTGGAACGCGCATTGCAGCTTAATCCTCTTTCAGTCTCCCATTGCCGCTACTCTTTTGAAGATGATGGAACCCATCTGTTTTTGCTTTCATCCGGTATAATATCACCGCTGTTCGGGGAGGATACAATACAGGGACAGCTGAGGGAAGGCGCTGAAGCTGCAGCTCTTATCGGATCTTCGTCATCGCATCTTGATAAGCTTTTCAACATGTCTGTCGCATTTTCCAAGCGCATTCATACGCAGTACAAAGTCCGTGTTTTCGATAAGACTGTCATCGAGGAAGTCAAAAGACAGTGTGAAGGTAAGCGTGATGTGCTTGTTATCGGCTCGGGGATGCTTGCCAGGGAAACTGCTTCTTGCCTTGTTCAGAACCACACAGTGAAGATGACACTGCGGGATGTGAATAAGACGTTTCTCATTCCTCCATCCGTTATTCCTGTCCCTTACGAGAGGAGAGTTGAGGAAGCTGGGAATGCTGATGTTATCATATCCGCGTCTTCTGGACTTTATCACACGCTTACGCTTGAGGATCTGGAAAAGCTTGATGGCAAGCTCATCTTCGATCTCTCTTCCCCTCCTGATATTCCTGACGCTTCAGGTGTTATCAGGATTGCTGATTTGGAAGTTGAGGAGCCTGAGAAGGAGAGGATGATAAGCATTGTCGAGAAGGAAGCCAGGGAGGAAGTTGCCTCTTATCATTCATGGCTTGAAAAGGCTTCATCCATGGATGATATCACAGCGACAGCTGAGGATGTCGCTTATGAAACACTCAGGCGTCTTTCTTCTGTGATTTCATCTCTTCAGCTTGATGATAAGAAGGAGAATGGACTAAGACTTTCCATCGTCGACAGCGTTCGTAAATCTTATATTGCAAAAGTTCTGCAAAAGCGGAAAGGTTAGTGTACAATTTAGAAATGGACACTGAATATAGAATAGCTAGATTTTCGGATTCTGTTTCTCTTGTTGATTTCATGAAAGCTGTCTCAGGTGATACAGATAACCTTGCTTTCACAGTCTCTGAAGCTGAAAAGCTCGATGAGAATGGAGAAAGGCTTTTCGTGACTGAGCTGAGGAAGACTCCATCGGTATTTGCTGTTGCTATTACCGACGGTATCATTGCTGGGACATGTGAGATCAGAGCATCGGATTATCATGTACGCACAAAGCACAGGGGTGAGCTTGCTATAGCTGTGAGGAAAGAGTACTGGGGAACGGGCATTGCACAGCGCTTATTGGATTTTGCGCTCGCTGAGGCTTATGAGAAAGGAATCAGGAAAGTTGTTCTCTCTGTACGCAAGGATAATGAAAGGGCCATTGCTTTCTACAGGAAGAACAATTTCTTCGAGGAAGGGTGTGATTCCATGCTTTTCTCTATTGATGGAGAGTATGTAGACGGTCTTCGTTTCGGTTTGGTATTAAATAATTAGCAGGGGGCTTGAACTTATCTTCCAATCATGCTATTTCTCTATAGGTCGTTTGGACATCTATGCGCCCTTAGCTCACCTGGATAGAGCAACTGCCTTCTAAGCAGTAGGTGATTGGTTCGAATCCAATAGGGCGTACTAAAGCTGCTGATGTATCTGCATCGCAGCTTTTTTTCATTTCACAGTATCTAGTTTGCAGCTTATTGCGTGTTGTTGATTTGAGTATGTTATTTTTACATTGATATATAATATTCCGAATCTGCAACTATTGTTCTTCTTTTTCTGCAAGTTCCATCCATCGTTCTGTCTTCTCTTCGATTGCTTTCTTTGTTTCTTCGTAGCGGATAGTACGCTCCTTGAGTGTGCCGAACTCTGTGTCGGAAGCTGTCAGGAAGGAATCTTCAAGCTTTTTCGCAAGCGATTCTAATTCCTCTATCTCTGCCTCCAGTGTTTCTTTTTCCTTTTTCTCTTTGTATGTAAGCCCCTTCTTTTCTCTCTGTGGCTTTCTCTGGGGTTTTTCTTGGACTTTCCTTTTCTCTTCTTCCGCTTTCTCGTCTCTGTCTGCTTTCCACTCAGAGTATGAGCCTGGAAAGAGCGTGATCCTTCCATTCGCGATTGAGAGAGTCATATCCGTTGCTATATCGAGGAATGTCCTGTCATGGGATGAGATGACTGCACAGCCGGAAAAGGATGAGATGTATGCTTCAAGCCTTTCCATTGTATCGATATCGAGATCGTTCGTAGGCTCATCGAAGAGAAGGAAATTAGGGTTCTGGATAAGGCGTGTGATCAGATACAGCCGGCGTTTCTCTCCTCCGCTGAGCATTTCTATGGGAGTGCGCTGCATGCTGACAGGAAAGCCAAAGAGCTCAAGAAAGCGGGATGCGGGGACTTCTTCGCCATCTCCCATGTTCACTCTGTCTCCGATGTCTTCAGCATATTCAAGCACTGTCTTAGGGCTCGCAAGATTGCGTCCTAGCTGGTCATAGTATCCGAAGACTGTATTCTGGCCTTTATCCACATAGCCCGTATCAGGGAGAGTGTGCCCGCTCAGGATATCAAGAAGGGTTGATTTGCCGCTTCCATTGTCTCCGATCAAAGCGATTTTCTGTCCTTTTGTGAAGGAGAATGAGAAATCAGAGAAGAGTGTCCTTCCATTGTAAGACTTGGAGATGCCTTCCACTTCGAGAATCTTCTTGCCGAGCCTGCGATCTTGCGATTGGAAATCCCGTGGACCGTTATCCTTTTCCGTGTTTCGTTCTTCCAGCATCGCGCTGATTCTGTCTTTGCGTCCTTTATCTTTTCCGGTTCTTGCCTTTGGACCGCGTTTGAGCCATTCAAGCTCTCTTCGAAGTATGTTCTCAAGCCGCGCTTCATGCTTCTCGTTCATTCTCAGTCTTTCAGCTTTTCGCTCAAGATATGTGGAGAATGAACCTGGATGCCTGTAGAAATGCTTTTTGTCGAGTTCCCAGATAGTGGTGGTGCATTCATTGAGAATCTCCCTGTCGTGTGTGACGATAATAACCGCGGAGCTTGTGTTCTTGATCCAGGCTTCCAGATATTCAATTGTCTTGATATCAAGATGATTGGTGGGTTCATCAAGAAGCAGAATTTCAGGAGAGAGCGAAAGAGCTCTGGCGATTGCAGCCTTCTTTTGCTGGCCACCAGAAAGATGCTCCATCTTATCATCAGGACTTAAGCTCTCGCCAAGATCCGTGAGTATCGCGAAATACTTTCTCTCCAGATCCCAGAGATTCTCTTTCTCGATAGCTTGCGAAAGCGTTGCGATTCTATCGCTATCATCTGCCTTGATAGCTTCTCGGTAAGTGACGAGAATCTCAGTCTCCTTGCTTCTCTGCTGATAGAAGAACTCTGAGAGTGTTGTTCCTGCTGGGTAAGATACAGTTTGCTCAAGCAGCACAGGCACAACACCTTTCTTTAGCGATATTGTTCCCTCATCCGGGACAATATATGATGCAAGGCATTTCAGGAAAGTGGATTTGCCAGCTCCATTCTTGCCGACGATTCCGGCTTTCTCTCCCTCTTCAAGGGCTAATGTTACATTTTCAAAGAGAGGTTCATCTCTCAGCGTTTTTGATAGATTCTCTGCAGATAGTACGACCACAGCGAGATTGTACATTATTTCCATCTCAGTTAGAATCCTCTCCATGATTCGGGAGATAGCATTGACATTGACTCCGGAGGAAGCAGCTTCCGAGGAGATGATAACGCAAGCAGTTGCATCCAAGTTGAGGCTTAAACGCAGTGACTTTACGTTCAATATAGCAAAGCGGAGCTTGGATGCGAGGCGGATGGATGTCAAAGTGCAGCTGGTTGTCGAGGTTTATGTCAATCAGCAGCGGCCTCCGTTATTCACGCCTGTTTGCTTTCCCGATGTTTCGCATGCCAGCCACAGTGCGATTGTCGTGGGCTTTGGTCCTGCTGGTATTTTCGCTTCTCTGACTCTGCTCGAGAATGGCATAAAGCCAATTGTCATTGAAAGAGGAAAGGATGTTCATAACAGGCTTATCGATACAGCAAAGCTTTGCCAGAGCGGTACTCTCAATCCCGAGTCAAACTATGCTTTTGGAGAGGGTGGGGCAGGTGCATTCTCAGATGGCAAGCTCTATACGCGTTCTGTCAAGCGCGGCAATGTGAAAAAAGTCCTTGCGCTCCTTGTCCAGCATGGTGCGGATCCTTCAATACTCTATGATGCTCATCCACATATTGGTTCTGATAAGCTTCCCTATATAATTGAGAGAATCAGGAATACGATTCTTGAACATGGGGGAGAGATTCACTTCTCAAAACGCGTGGATTCTATTCTGAGTGATGGAGAGAGAACTTCCGGTGTCAGATGCTCAGATGGAGAAGAGTTCTCAGGTCCTGTGATTCTTGCGACAGGGCATAGTGCTAAAGACATATATTTCGAACTTGAACGCAAAGGCTTTGTGCTGGAAGCGAAGAGCACTGCTGTGGGCGTAAGGGTAGAGCATTCCCAGTTTTTGATAGACAGGATGCAATATCATAGCCGCGATGGACGTGGCTTGTATCTTTCCCCTGCTGCTTATTCGCTGAAAACACAGGTATCCGGACGCGGGGTCTATTCTTTTTGCATGTGTCCCGGTGGTGTTATCGTCCCAGCTTCGTCTGAAGGGGGATCTATGGTCGTTAATGGCATGTCTCCATCTTCACGCCGTGGCAAGTGGGCTAATAGCGGCATCGTTACAGAAGTGCGCAGAGAAGAGATGGACGGAGATGATCCTTTCTCAGTATTGCGTTATATAGAAGGAATAGAGAGAAGCTGTTATAACCCTGGTTTCGCAGCTCCAGCCGAGCTTCTTGTGGAGTTTATCAACGATAAGCCCAGAACAGCGCCTGCATCTTCAAGCTATCCCCGTCCGCTTGTGCTTACACGGCTTGATGATGTGCTTCCGCCGATTGTCGCTGTCTCGCTGAGGGAAGGATTCAAAGCGTTTGGAAGGATGACCCGTTCCGCTTTCCTTTCCGATTCTGCTCTCTTGATAGCGCCTGAGACACGGACATCATCGCCTGTGAGAATTCTTCGTGACAGCAGCATGAAGCAAGGGGCGGGGCTGTATCCGGCCGGAGAAGGTGCTGGATATGCTGGGGGAATCGTCTCTGCTGCTATTGATGGAACGGAAGCGGCGCTCCGTCTTGGAGGAGATCTATGATAAACACGAAAGAGATGCGAGAAGGCATCAAGGATGGTTTTCCAATTTTCCTTGGCTATTTTACGACAGCTCTGGCTTTTGGATTGCTGACACGTACTAGCTGTTTCACGTTCGTTGAAGGCGTGTTCACAAGCATGATTACATTTGCGGGTTCCGGGCAGTTCCTTATGATGAATCTCTACAACGCAGGTTCGCTGTTCCTCTCGATTGTTGTCTCTGTGTTCTTCATCAATAGCCGTTATATCTTCATGGCTTCATCGCTCTCCCAGCGCTTGGCGGATCCGAAATCGATTCCAGGACGCCTGATGTGTGGCTTCGGCACAGTCGATGAAGTCTTCACAGTCGCTTCATTCAAGGGCAGGAAGCTTTCTTACAGCTACATGGCTGGCTTGATCTTCACTTCTTATGTAGGATGGGTAAGCGGAACAGCTATTGGCTATGCAGGTGGCACGTTCCTGCCGGATGTCGTTCAGAAAGCAGCTGTCATAACTGTATATGCGATGTTCGCGTCTCTCCTGGGCTCAGAAGCGAGAAGAGGTGGCAAGGCATTGCTTGTCGCAGCAATCTCAGCGCTGCTCAACTCTCTCCTGATACTGGTTGCAGGACTTTCAACAGGCTTGTCGTTCCTTATTTCCATGATTGTAGCTACAGTTGCTGGAGCTTTTATTTATACGGATAAGGAGGTTTGCCTTGAATAAGATTCTGCTTATAGTAAGCTGCGCCGCCGTTACGCTGCTGCCTAGGATAATCCCGTTCTTTGCCTCTTCTGCGCTGGCGAAGCTGCCACGTTTCCTGCGTAAGTGCATGATGCTGCTTCCCGTCGCAGCGCTTGGAGCTCTCATTTTTCCATTAGCTCTCACAGACTTCTCAGGACAGTGGTATGCCGGTTTGGCGGGAGTCGCAGTGGCTTTCGTCTCTTCGTATCTGAAAGGACCGATGATCCTGTCAATCATCATTGCACTGATTTCAACGACTCTGATGCTTCTTGTTTGATGCATCTGATGGGATGGTAAGCCTTTTCAAGATAGTATCTCCACAGACTTGCACTCTGTGGAATTTTCTTTCCTCCCCCTTTTTCGTCTGTTAACATTTCCTTGTAGGAAAGGAGATTGTTTATGAAAAAGAGGTCGTTGTTTAGCATTGTTCAATTAGGGGGGCAATATTACTTCTAGCCCTCCTGATTTCATGTCCAGGAAGTTCGGATATCAAGATTCATACCGTTACGTTCGATCTTGGATATGATGGAGCGTCGCCTCCTGAGAAGATCGAGATAGAGGATGGTTCCGTCCTTTCGCCTGTCGCGGATCCTGTACGGGATGGTTATCAGTTCGATGGCTGGTTCACTGCGGATGGCACGCTGTATGACTTCAAGACACCGGTAACAGAGAGCTTCACGCTTACAGCACACTGGACAATACAGAACAGCGGAGGAGGTGAAGGAGGCAGTACAGCTCCTACTGAAGAAGATCTTCTGACAGGGCAGTGGGCTGTATATGTTCAGAACCCTTCAAATCCTTCCAGTGATTTTGTGCCTACTAGTCATATAATTGATATCCAGAAAACAAAACCCGGATACTGGATTTTGATAGATACATCTGAAGATCCTGTGAACGGGACACCTATTAAATCAGACCGTGAAGAAACAGAAGATGGCTGGTTTGTCATTCCGTATGATTCACTTAAAATTAAATATAGATTCATTGACGATGAACGGAACACGCTGGAAGCCGAACATTCACCCGATGGAACAATTGTTGTTAATTATCAGTTGAAACGAATCTCCAGTGAAGAGGAAATTAAAATGCATATTGTGTCATTTAAGCTCGATGATTCCATTGAATCAGCTGATGACTATAGCCTTTCCTCTGAATTAATAGCTGTAGAATCAGGTAAGTCTCTTGGAGAATATTTGCCAACTCTGAAATATAATGACAAAACAGTGCTTGCGCTGTTTACGACCGCTGATGGTACTGGGTTTACGGAAGATACACTTATAAATGAAGATATTACAGTAACCGTAACCCCTCCGGGAGTGTTTGGTACTACGCATTATGTCAGCACGGAAGATGAACTGATAACATGGGCAAATGCGCTAACAAACAATACTTCACTCAGCTGTGTGCTTCTTGATGATATAACGCTAACTGAAGCCTGGGTTCCTGTTGGTTTTGGTATGGGCTATGCTGGCACGTTCGATGGCAGAGGTCATAGTATAAAAGGCATGGAAATAAAAAACAGTAATCAATCTGGCATATTCAACGGCATTGCAGCAACAGGGGTTGTTAAGAATCTTACCGTAGAAGTGTCATGTAATAGTGTGGATCATTATAATGTAGGAACTATTGCAAAGACGAATAATGGCACGATTGAAAATTGTCATTCTATCATTGGTGGTTCTGTATCCTTAACAAGAGAGTTCGGAGGAATCGCTTCAACAAACAGTGGAAGTATTATAGGCTGCAGTTCAAGAATAAGCGGACAAGTTTCTGGTTCTGCAAATGTTGGTGGAATTGTTGGTACCAATAATGGGACAATAACAGCATCATATATGTTGCTTGAAGAAGCGGGAAGTTTTTCTTCAAGTGATGTTTCATGCGGTGGAATTGCTGGCAATAATACTGACTCAGTGACTGGTTGCTATTCCATCATCAATGGAACTATTTCTAATGAGTCGGGAAATTCATACGCTATTGCTCCAGGTGGAAGTCTCACAGCTTGCTACTGGCAGTCTTCTGATAGTTTTGAAGATAATACTTCAGGCGCAACAGAAGTTTCTAGTCCGGAAGAATGGTATGATGGTGCGATGAATGAGATGAATTCTGTCATTGGAGACACGGGCTATAAGTTCCAGAAAAATGAAGGCAATGATGCAGAAACGATTCCTCTCATCATTGTCCCATCTTCAACTTGATGCTTTCTGGAGTTTAGTTGGATGAGCTTCAGGATTTGATGGTCATGTTTGACTGATTAGTGGAACCGGGGAATGGCAGATGCCTGAAATCCCCGGTTTTACTGTCAACAATTGGTTAAGTATGTATGTCAATTGATCAGCATGCTAGCAATAAGCTATCGTATTAACTCTTTGCATGCAATAAAATAAAGAGCGGTACGTTTAAATACCGCTCCCTGCTTCATTATGGGCGCGATTGGGATTGAACCAACGACCCCTACCGTGTGAAGGTAATGCTCTCCCGCTGAGCTACGCGCCCTGAATCAACTCGTTTATAATACAAACTCTTGCGTTGTGTTGCAAGTATCCTCAGATGGGGAGCAGCAGGGAAGCTGAATCGCTGTCCAGGAAGAGATGCCAGTCAGCACTTGTTTTGAGCAGTGTGGCAGGTACAGTATTATTAACAGGTTCTGTGAGCGTTTTGTATACAGCTTCAGCTTTCACTTTATATGGGACTGCTGATACTATGTGTTTTGCAGCTAATATTGTTTTCGGGCACATCGTGATAGCTTTTTCAGGTACGTCGCTGATTGTCTTGAACCAGCCTTCACCTACTTGCTGCTTCCTGCAACGTTCATCGAGAATGACAGTTTTGTAAGCTTGCTCCGTCTGGAAATCTGCAGGTGGATCGTTGAATGCTATATGGCCATTTTCGCCGATGCCTATCACTCCGACATCAATGTCTTTCTCTCTGAGTTTCTCCGTCAGATATGGTATGGCTTCCTCTCCGCTGACAAGATAGTAAGCTTTGAGAGGAACAAGCGAGATGAAACGGTCTTTTAGGTACTTTCTGAAGCTTGCAGGATGGGTTTCATCCAATCCGACATACTCGTCCAGATGGAACATTTCGACTTTAGTCCAATCTACATTCTCATTGACTAGAGCGGAGAGAGTAGTGAACTGGCTCTTGCCTGTTGAAAGGACGACTCTTGCTTCTCCTTTTTCGCTTATCGCATTGTTGAGAAGCTCGGCAATAGTTCTTGCAGCTCTCTTTCCCAGCTCTTCGGCATTTTCAGCAATATTCACAGAGATGTTCATAGTGTTGGATTATAGCTCATTTCCAGCGTAAAAGTGGTAGAATCGTATTCATGAAAGAAAGAGAAACTCTTGCATCTCGCCTAGGCTTTATCCTCCTTAGTGCGGGATGCGCTGTTGGACTTGGCAATGTATGGCGCTTCCCTTATATAACAGGGCAGTATGGTGGTGCGGTCTTCGTGCTGATTTATCTTCTCTGTCTAGCTCTGATAGGACTTCCTGTCATGGTTATGGAATTCTCAATCGGACGAGCATCAAAGCGCAATATCTCGGATGCACTGAAGATTCTGGAGCCGAAAGGTAAGAAATGGCATTGGTTTGGTCCGATAGCTATCGCGGGGAACTATCTGCTGATGATGTTCTATACGGTTATCACGGGATGGTTGCTCTATTATTTCTTCTCATCGCTTCTTGGCAGATTCCAAGGCTTGGATGCCGAGGGCGCGAAAATTGCCTTTGCAACACTTCAAAGCAATGTGCCCGTGCAGATCATATTTATGGTCATAAGCGTGGTCATTGGTTTTCTTATCTGCATGGGAGGTTTGCAGAACGGAGTAGAGAGAGCATCCAAGATCATGATGCTGGGACTTCTATGTATCATGCTTCTCCTTGTGCTCAATTCTTCCTTCCTCGAGAATGCCGGAGAAGGCTTCAGATTCTATCTAGTTCCAGATTTTGAGAGAGCGAAGGAGGCGGGGTTGTCCGAGATCATCTTCGCTGCGATGAGCCAAGCGTTCTTCACGCTTTCAATCGGTATGGGTGGAATGGAAATCTTTGGATCATACATAGGAAAGGATCAATCGCTTACAGGCGAAGCACTGAGGATCATCATACTGGATACATCGGTTGCTCTGATGGCTGGTCTGATTATCTTTCCCGCATGCTTTTCATTTGGTGTAAATCCTGATTCAGGCCCGAATCTCTTGTTCGTTACGTTGCCGAATATCTTCTCTTCGATGTCTGGTGGAAGGATCTGGGGCTCTCTTTTCTTCCTCTTTATGGCTTTTGCCGCTATGACGACACTGATTGCAGTCTTCGAGAATATCATAGCGTATTGGATGGATAGCCATGGCTGGTCGAGGCGCAAGGCAGCTCTGATTAATATGGTTGTGATAGCACTGCTGGCGCTTCCATGTATTCTTGGATACAACGTTTTCTCATCTTTCCAGCCACTGGGGGATGGAACGAGCGTTTTGGATCTTGAGGATTTCCTTATCTCATCGACAATCATGCCAATAGGATCTTTGCTCTTCGTGCTGTTCTGCTCCCATAAATCTGGATGGGGATGGAAGAACTTCATAGCTGAAGCGGATGAAGGAGATGGTGTGAAGTTTCCATCATGGCTTAGGTTCTATGTCAAATGGATTCTGCCCATTGTCGTTGCCATAATCTTCATAAAAGGCTATTGGGATATCTTCTCCTGAGAGATGAGCGCTATGGCTTTTGCCATGTCTTTATCGACTTGCTCTTTCACTTCCTTCAGGCTTTTCATCTTTTTTATAGGACGGAGGAAGTAAAGTATGGTAAGGGTCATAGTCTCACCGTAAATGTCTTTATCGAAGCTGTTTATATTCGTCTCGATCGTAAAGCGCGAATCGTTGTCGACAGTCGGACGCTCCCCGATGTTCGTAACTCCGATGTAGACTCCGTCCTTGATGTGTACAAGCGAAGCGTATACACCTTGCGGTGGGATTTCTGAGCCACGTGCGGGCTGAAGATTGGCTGTAGGCATTCCTACAGTGCGTCCCAGCCCTTTGCCGTGGATGACTTTTCCTGTAAGGACGCTTATGTATTGCATCAGAATGTAAGCGTCTCGTCGGGGGCTGTGAATGAGGAGAGGATGGCTGTGGCATCTTGCAAGCGGAAAACTTCAGTGTTTCCATCATCTTCATCATACATTGCTCTTAGATCCGGGTAAGCATCGAGCATGCTCTTTCTGGCATCTCTTCTGTCATCTTCAACAGCTGTCGCTGCAATTCTCAGCCACTTGCCGTCAAGATATGCGCAGATTTCTATTTTGGGATTCTTGTGGATCTGCATCGAGACAGATTTCTTTTTCCCAGTCTGTATGTACAGCGCGCCTTCGAATAAGTTGATTGTCCCGAAAGGCCTGACTCTCGGCTGTCCTGCATCATCGGTTGCCAGATAATATGTTCCAGCTTTTTTAAGGAATTCAAGGATGTCATTAAATGTAAGCATAGCGCCTCCTTGCTGTATTTTACTTCCTTTTCCTGCTTTCTGACAGGATTTGATTCATGTAATGTGCTATTTAAACGACGAATTTCCAATAAATCAGAGCGAAATCATATGGTTTTAAATTGATTTTCATGCAAGCAATGTTTTGTATGCTTCACAAAATTTTCACCTCTGGTATACTGAATTACACAAAATAATTAACAAGGAGACAACTATGAAGAAGCTTATTGTGCTTGCTCTTGTTCTCATTATTCCGTTTATGCTCTTTGCTCAGGGCGGTAACGAATCTGCAGCAGCTGATGATGGAACTATCCGCATTGCGCTCATTATCGAGAATACAATCGATGACAAGGGCTGGTGCCAGTCGATGCATGATGGTATCACACAGGCTATCGCAGAGATGCCAGATAAGGAGATTGAGTATTCCTACTCAGAGAAAATGCTTCCAGTAGATGCCGGCTCAATTGCACGTCAGTATGTTGCTGAGGGCTATGATTTGATCATCGCTCATGGTGCTCAGTACAAGAATCTTGTGCTTGAGATGGCTGAAGAGTATCCGAATGTCTCATTTGCTTTCGGAACATCTTCTGAAATCGGACCGGCAAATGTCTTTACATATATGCCAGAGTCTGAGGAGACTGGATTTATCAATGGTATTATCGCTGGAACAGACACAACAGATGACATCATTGGTCTTGTAGGTCCTGTAGACTCAGGTGACTCTGCCCGCTATAACCGTGGCTTCGTGCTTGGTGTGCAGTCAGTCAATCCAGATGCCAAGATTCTTGTAGCACATACTGGTTCCTTCTCCGATTATGTCAAGGCTTCTGAAGTTGCAACTTCCCAGCTCGGAAATGGTGCAGATATCCTTACAGGTTCTTCACAGCAGGCTATCGGTGCTCTCAGAGCTACAGCCGGATCACCGAATGCGATGTGGGTTGGTCAGGATCTTGCCCAGCTGACTACAGAAGAAGGAAAGGCAAAGTGCATTGCAGCTTCTGCATATAACTATGCAGCTGTTGTCAAAGAGCTTGTCAACAAGATTGAGAATGGAGTTTACGGTGGCGAGTGCATCCCGATGAACTTCGCCAATGGTGGTTTTGTATTCGATTACAATCCAGATCTCAAGGCAGATTGGGTATCCCCAGAACTTGAGGCAAAGATCAACGAGACGATAGCTTCCTTCCAGGCTGATCCTGATGGAACGCTTGCTGATTGGGCAGACGTGGATTACTCCACTCTTTGATTTCCTAGGAGCAGGGCACTTTTGCCTTGCTCCAATTCTTTTTCATAATTATGGACAAAATCAAATCACTCAGGATGGAGCACATAACAAAGCGTTTCCCAGGCGTGCTCGCTTCCGATGATATCTCAATAGACGTGGGTGAGGGGGATGTGCTGGCTCTGGTAGGAGAGAACGGCGCTGGAAAAACCACGCTTATGAATATTCTCATGGGGCTTTATCAGCCGGATGCAGGCAGTATCATAATCAATGGCAATGCTGTGAAATTCCGAGGCCCTGAGGATGCTTTCCGTGCAGGACTTGGAATGGTTCACCAGACATACATGCTTGTGCCCAATATGACAGTGACTGAGAATATAGCGCTGGGAATGGGTAAGAATCTCCCGCATCGCGGCGGAGGCATGGATCTCAAAACTGTAAGGAAGAGAATCGGGGAAATCTCACAGCGCTATGGACTTGCTGTGAATCCTGATGCGTACATCTGGCAACTATCTGTTGGTGAGCAGCAGAAAGTCGAGCTTGTGAAGACGCTTTGTCTTGGAGCGCGCTTCCTCATTCTCGATGAGCCTACATCTGCTCTTACGCCGCAGGAAGTCGATGAACTGATTGCGCTTTTGCACAGGATGACTGATGAGCTTTCGATCATTTTCATCTCTCACAAGCTGCAGGAAGTGAAAGCGCTTTCAAATAAAGTGACGATTCTCCGCCATGGCCGCGTTGTCTTCTCCGGTAATACCGATGATTATTCACCGCAAGAGATCGCTGCTAAGATGACTGGCCATGAGATTGTGCTGCCTAAGAACAAAGGCAATGGCAAAGCTGGCGACGTTGTGCTTTCATTGCATGATGTCACAGTGATGTCCGACAGGAAGACAAAAGCTCTCGACGCGCTTTCGCTTGATATCAAAGCGGGGGAGATAGTCGGTCTTGCAGGTGTCTCCGGCAACGGGCAGAGGGAGCTCGCGGAAGCTATCAATGGGCTGAGGAAAGTCGAGGATGGCTCTATCATTTTCTTTGGCAAAGATATTGCAAATAAAACTCCGCGTGAAATCATCGACTCCGGCATGGGCTATATCCCAGAGGAGAGGAATACGGAAGGTATCGTGCCGCCGTTCAGCATCAAAGAGAATTTCGTGCTGAAGGATATCAGTTCAAAGACATTCTCTTCTGCTGTATTCGTCAAAGGAAAGCAGATTGATTCGACTGCTGAGAAGCTTATCAAGCGATTCGATGTCAGATGTCCTGGAATCGATACAGCATCGGGTTCTCTTTCCGGTGGCAACATCCAGAAGGTCATTCTTGCCCGTGAGATTGAGCGGCATCCAAGATTCCTTGTAGCTGTCTATCCGACACGTGGCCTTGATATGGGAGCTGTTGAGTTCATCCATGCAGAGCTTCTGAAAATCAAAGAAAGCGGAATTGGAATCCTGCTTATCTCTGAAGAGCTCGATGAGATACTCGACCTTTCGGATAGAATCGCGGTTATTTACAAAGGTTCCATTCAACGTGTTCTGGAGAGAAGCGAGGCGACTCCGGAGCGTCTTGGAATACTTATGGCTGGAGTGAAAGAATGACAAGAGGTTTTCGTATAGCATTCAGATGTGTGATTATCGCGATTGCAGCTCTGGCTGCAGTGCTGATCGCATCAACGATTTTGTGGCTGATTGGTGCTGATGTCTCTGACACATTCTTCACTATTGTCATTGAGCCTCTATCCAATATGCTTCATATTTCAGAAGTCCTGATCAGAGCAATACCTCTTTGCATCATCGCGCTTGGAATCTCTGTTGCATATCGTTCAGGTATCATAAACATCGGCGCTGAAGGACAGATGGCGATGGGTCTGTTGGCCTTCACGGGAGTTGCTTTAGCGTTTCCGGATGTTCCACGTCCGCTTTTGTTGCCTCTTGCTCTGATTGCTTCCATGATTGGCGGTGGTATCTGGGGCTTTGTTCCTGGAATCCTTAAAGCGAAGCTCAATGTATCAGAGTTGCTTTCGACAGTTATGCTCAACTATATAGCAGCTCAGTTCTATTCGCTCTGTCTTCGTACAATCTATCTGGATCCAGCTGAGCAGGTATATGGTACAGGTACGCCGCAGTCAATGAGGCTGACGGAGAATGTCTGGCTTGGAAGGATATCAGGGCGTCTTCATTATGGAATAATCATAGCGATAGTGCTTGCTGTCCTGATTTATCTTCTGATGTGGAAGACTACGATGGGCTTCAAGATGCGTGCTTCAGGCTCTGGCGCGAGAGCTGCCCGCTATGGTGGTATAAGCGTAGGGTTCTGGCTAGCTACTTCAATGGCCATCTCAGGCGCGTTCGCTGGTCTTGCAGGAGGTGTGGAGCTTGCCGGTGTCCATAGAAGGGCAATCGAAGGAATTACCAATAACTATGGATTCTCAGGTGTTGTAGTAGCGCTTTTCGGAGGATTGCATCCATTTGGTATTCTTCCAGCTTCATTTCTGTTCGGTCTTTTGATCTACGGTTCAACGCTTGCACCATCGAAGGTAGGAGTACCTGCTAATATCGTGCAGGTCATGCAGGGAATCATCATTATTGTCATCGTGACTGCGCAGATGGTGCTTTCCAACACTTATTTGCAAGATAGAGTCTGGAGAAAGTATCAGGCTCTGACAAAGAAGGAGGCTTGAGATGCTGGATATCATTACTAATATGCTTTCAATGTGCATACCATTCTCTGTAGCGCTTCTTCTGGCGTCGCTTGGAGAGATGTTCAACCAGAGAGCTGGAGTGTTCAATCTTGGCTGTGAAGGTGTGATGGCAATGGGAGCATTTGTGGGCATGCTCATCCCGTTCCTCGCAGGTCATGGAGGGGCTGTTTCCGAGTGGTACAACCTTCTGGGATTTCTCGTAGCCGCATTGCTTGGCGCGCTCTTCGGGCTCATCTTCGGTGTGATCACTGTAACATTCCGTGCTCCGCAGGGAATCGCCGGCATCGGATTGCAGATGTTCGGTGTTGGAACTGCCGGAACGCTCTTCAGACACTTTGTGGGGGGCACTCAGTCCATTCCCGGTATCTCCGATATCAACATACCGCTTCTGTCGAAGATCCCTGTGCTTGGCGATATTTTCTTCTCTCATAATATCGTGGCTTATCTTGCATACATCTTCGTTCCTGTCGCCTGGTACATTCTTTTCAAGACTTACTGGGGACTGAAAGTAAGGGCTGTGGGAACAAATCCAAGGGCAGCGGACTCTATGGGTATAAATGTCAGCCGCACGCGCTATCAGGCGCTTGTAGTAGGTGGAGCGCTGGCAGGAATCGCTGGTGCATATCTTTCGATTGCACAGGCTAAGATGTTCTCCGATACACTTATCTCTGGCAGAGGATTCATCGCTGTCGCGCTTGTCTATTTCGGACACTGGCATCCTGTGCAGATCATGGGAGGTGCGTTGCTTTTCACGTTCGCGCAGACATTCCAGACTGTTGTCCAGTCGATGGGAATATCCTTCCCATACGAACTGGCTGTCATGCTGCCTTATGTGCTTGTCATCGTTGTGCTTTCATTCACATCGCGCAATCAGACAACAGCTCCGACGGCGCTTGGAAAGCCGTTCAACAGGGAAATCAGGACATGATGGAAAGCCGGGCAACCGGCTTTTCTCATTCCTTTGCTTTCCAACAAAAAGGGATGTCCGTAGTCCATTAACAGCGGAAGGCCGGCTTGATCGGAATAAGCTTCTATCCAAAATAATGATTTGAGATATATTATATGTTGCTATGGCAAAGAAGAGAACCTGCCCGCTGTCAGGGCGCTGTGGTGGCTGTGATTACATCAATATAAGATATGAGGATGAGCTGTTGGAGAAGTATCTGGAGGAAGAGCAGTTCCTTTCACGGTTCTGCGATGTTTCTCCCATTCTCCCTTCTCCTGAGATAACTGGGTATCGCTGTAAAGTCCAGGCGGTATGTGGAAGTGAGGATGGACGGCTTGTAACAGGTATATACCGGAAGGGAAGTCATCATCTCATTCCTGTGCGGTCCTGCCCTCTGGAGGACAGAAGAGCAAGTGATGTTCTTTCCTCGATACGTACTCTTGCAGGCCGTTATCATATAACAGCGTACGATGAAGACAGGAAGACAGGCCATCTGCGTCATGTGCTGATAAGGACATCAGAGTATTATGATGAAGCTCTTGTTGTGCTTGTCGCGTCCTCTTTCAATCTGCCGTCTGCCTCGGAT
The DNA here is from genome assembly GCA_017694595.1 of Candidatus Ornithospirochaeta stercoripullorum. Lineage (GTDB taxonomy): Bacteria > Spirochaetota > Spirochaetia > Sphaerochaetales > Sphaerochaetaceae > Ornithospirochaeta > Ornithospirochaeta stercoripullorum. The sequence goes on from JADIMT010000072.1 coordinate 29,385, forward strand.
TTGGCAGCAGCGTTGCATCAGAAACATCCGTTTGTCCGTTCCGTCTCTATCGTTGTAAATACGGATGAGACTTCAATGGTGATTCCTGAGAACGCTGAAGAGAGAGTGATTTATGGCAAAGGTTACATCATGGATAGGATGCTTGGCTTGGATTTCCGCATTTCTGCAAGGTCCTTTTACCAGATAAACCCTAGACAGGCTGCCAATCTGTATACGATTGCCATGAATATGGCAGAACTGGACGACCACGATATAGTGCTTGATGCTTATTCAGGTACAGGCACTATTGCCTTGATTGCTGCCTCTTCAGGTGCAAGGCATGTCATCGGTATTGAATCCAATGAAAGAGCTGTATCGGATGCCTGGGAGAATGCGCGTATCAATCATCTCGATAACGTCTCATTCGAGAACGCGGATGCTTCCAAATGGATGAAAGAGAAAGTAAAGGAGGGGATGGAATGTTCCGTCCTGTTCCTGGATCCTCCGCGCAGCGGTGCGACAGAGGAGTTCCTTGCTGCAGCTGGCAGGATGAATCCAGAGCGGATTGTATATATCTCTTGCAATCCGGAGACGCTTGGAAGAGATCTCCGCTACATTTATCGCTTCCTCCCTTACAGAGCTGTAGGCATACAGCCAGTTGATCTCTTCCCCGCCTCCCGGCACATAGAGACTGTTGTACTGCTGGAGAGGAGGGGAAAAGGGAATCTTAGCGGGCGATAGAGGTCTGGAATTTATCGAGATCCTTATTCGAGCCGGAAAGCACCATGAGCTCATCTTCGTGAAGCACTGTGTCAGGACCTACGGAGCCGTTTGCTTTTCCTTCCTTGACAACAGCGATAAGCGTAATGCCGAAGCGTTCACGGATCTTTATGTCCTTCACTGACTTGCCATCGAGTTCTTTTGGAGTTCTTATCTGTATGATTGAGAACTCTTCAGAGAGAGGGAGTATGTCTTCCGCAAGCTTCTCGCATAGCCTTATAGCTGTGCGTCTTCCGATTTCAACTTCGGGAAAGACGACGTCCGCTCCGATTTTCTTCAGTATCTTTGCATGGTCATCGCTGATGACTTTGCAGATAACATGCTTGACGCCAAGCTCAATGGAGTTGAGTGCTGCCAGGATTGAGCTCTCTACATCCTTGCCGATACCGACAATGACTGTATCTGCATCCTGGATTCCAGCATCCATCAGCGACTCTCTGGAGATGTCAGAGATGACGAATACTTCAGCATCTGTCTCGTACAACGACTTAAGTCTCTGCTGATCCTGATCTATTGCTATGACGTACTTGCCTCTTGCGAGAAGCTCTTCAGCTACAGCTAAGCCGAAGCGTCCTGTTCCTATGACTCCGAATACTTGACTACCTTCTTTGTTTCTCTTCATTTTTTTTCAACCTATAATAACTTTCTCTTCAATGTATCTTGCCCCAGTCTGACGACGACGCGCGAAAGACGTGATGATCGTCATGAAGCCTACTCTTCCTAAGAACATCATTATTATCAAGATGAGCTTGCCTGGTGTTGAAATCGATGGAGTAATGCCCATCGTGAGTCCAACAGTTGCGTAAGCAGAGACGACTTCATAGAGAATCTTGTCGGATGTGAATTCCGGATCCGTTATAGAAATCAGCGTCGTCGCTGCAGCAACGAGCAGCACTGAGATGATGATTACGAAAAATGCCTTCATCACAGATTCTCCACTTATCTCTCTCTTGAAAGCAGTTGGATTCCTGCCTAAAAGCAGTGAGAATGAGGCTTTCACGGCTGTGAAGAATGATGTTGTCTTCACACCACCTCCTGTTGAGCCTGGAGAAGCGCCAATGAACATCAATATGATAGTCAGTACAACTCCAGCAGGAGGAAGGATTGACTGATCGTAGGAGAAATAGCCTGCAGTTCTCGTTGTCACTGACTGGAAGAATGCGTTCTTCCAATCGATATCAG
>JADIMT010000073.1 GCA_017694595.1 Candidatus Ornithospirochaeta stercoripullorum
CTACCAGAATGTCCGTCATAAAGACAATTGAGTTCTTCGAGAATCTCCAGCTGACAGAGACAGAGCGTGAGATTGCGAAAGAGATACTGAAGGAAATCAATGCCCGCCTGCATTTTCTCAAAGATGTCGGATTGGGATATCTGACTCTATATAGAGCTGCATCCACTCTCTCCGGTGGAGAGGCTCAACGTATCAGGCTGGCGACGCAGATCGGTTCTGCGCTCACAGGTGTCCTCTATGTACTCGATGAACCATCAATCGGACTTCATCAGCGTGATAATCAGAAGCTCATCGATACACTGAAGAAGCTGCGAGATCTCGGCAATACTGTCATTGTCGTGGAACACGATGAAGATACGATCCGCGAAGCTGACTATGTCGTCGACCTTGGTCCGGGGGCGGGGGAGCTGGGTGGATCTGTCACAGCTGAAGGTACGCCAGCAGAGATTGAGAAGAATCCTGATTCCATAACCGGCCGCTTCCTTTCTGGTGCCCTGACAATCCCTGTTCCTGAACGCAGGAAGGGGAATGGAAAGAAAATCAGCATCACTGGCTGCTCGAAGAATAATCTGAAAAGCATCTCCGTTGATATCCCTCTTGGAGAGCTTGTCGTCATCACTGGCGTCTCAGGTTCTGGCAAGTCGACGTTCCTCAATGAGATCCTTCTTCCGGCTGTGCAGCGCAGGCTGCAGAAGAAAAGCGACACATATGATGGCTATCAGACGCTGAACGGTACTGAGTATATCGATAAAGTGATCTCTATCGATCAATCTCCGATTGGACGTACACCTCGTTCCAATCCAGCCACTTATGTCGATCTCTTCACACCTATAAGGGAGCTTTTCTCGCAGATGCCAGAAGCGAAAGCCCGTGGTTATAGCGCTGGCCGTTTCTCCTTTAATGTGCCAGGCGGCAGGTGTGAGAACTGTTCAGGCGACGGGCAGCTGAAGATTGAGATGCACTTCCTTCCCGATGTCTATGTCAAATGCGATGTCTGCGATGGCAGGAGATATAACAAGGAGACTCTTGCTGTCACATACAAGGGGAAGAATATCGCAGATGTGCTCGATATGACTGTAAGCGAAGCCCATGAGTTCTTCTCGGCACATCCGAAGATCATGAGGAAGCTCGATACTCTGATGGCTGTGGGCCTCGATTATGTGCGTCTTGGTCAAAGCGCTCTGACGCTTTCCGGCGGCGAGGCACAGAGAGTCAAGCTTGCGCTTGAGCTTTCCAAAGTGCAGACTGGCAAGACGCTCTATGTTCTCGATGAGCCGACGACAGGCTTGCACTTCGCAGATGTGAAGAAGCTGCTTGAAGTCCTTGAGAAGCTCGTACAGCAAGGCAATACTGTTGTCCTGATTGAGCATAATCTCGATGTGATTAAGACAGCGGACTGGGTAGTCGATCTCGGGCCTGATGGCGGGGATGAAGGTGGTACTGTCGTTGCAGCAGGAACTCCTGAAGAAGTCGCTCGCTGTGAAGCAAGCTATACTGGCAAGTATTTGAGGAGATATATCTAGTTGAAACGGTTCTTTCTTCTCCTCATCCTGCTTTCATCTGTTAGTCTTCTCTTTGCTCTGAGCGCTCCTCAGATTTACTTCGCATCTGACGATGACCTGAGAGCGATGGCAAGCATGAGAGGAATCGAGGCATCTGACAGGGCATCGATGCAGGAGGCGCTCTATGCTTATGAAGGGCTTGATGCCTATGACGTCACACAGAGCGAAAGCAGTGATTTTGTCCTCACTATCAATGGCGCTGAAAGCTTTACGAGGGAAGGGGGCAGAGCTGTACTTTCAGGCAGTCCTTCGATAACCATTCAGGATGGTGAGATCAGCTCATCACTCAGCGCGGACACTATCATAATCGATACAGATAACAGTGAGCTTACAGCTCTGGAAAATGTTTCATATACGACGGATGATGAGTCATCTTCATTGAAGGATATCTCCGCTGACATCGTCACTGTTTCCTGGAATACAGGCAATCTGATAGTCACAAACGCCACAACAACAACTGAAAGCTCAAGCGACAACAGCAGTGATAGCCTTACTATTTACACATCTGGAGAGACTCTCTCATACTCCGCGGATGGGGGAATGCTGTATTCAGATGGTTTCATCACTTCAAATCCTGATGAAGCTTATCTGTCAATCACAGCAAAGGAGCTGGCAATGCTCCCGGGTTCAGATATGTTTGTCTCCAACGCTTATCTTTCGATTGGCCGTGTTCCTCTTCTCTGGCTGCCTTTCTTCTTCTTCCCCGGCTCGCAGATTACAGGCAATCCGGCTATTGGCTTCACATCAAAGCGCGGTGCGTTCCTGAATACGACCTTTGAACTTCTTGGAAAGGATGCAAGCATAGAGGACTCTTCCAGCGACGAATCATTCATGTCGATTCTCTCTTCTTCCGGCGGCAGTGGTGAGATGATGCCTGATGGAGCTTATTACTCAGATTCAGGAACGCTTTCGGAAGCGGAGCGCTGGGCACGCAATACTGGCAGCTATGTGGCTCTGATGGCAGATGCCTATGTTGAGAATGGTCTTCATCTTGGTGTGGACAGTACAATCAACTTATTCGATGACTCGCTCTCTTTCTCTTTCCGCGATGGTGTTGCACTTTCTCCTTCTTCGACATATTACGATGGGAATTTCCGATACTATGGCATCAACGTGCTTACGTATTCTGGCTATGGCTTGGATCTGACGCTTTCATTGCCGTACTATTCAGATAGCCGAGTTATGATGGACTTCGGAGATAGGCTTTCCACATTCTCGATTTTCTCTCTGCTGCAGACTCCCGAATTCCCTACGGATTACAATTCCACGATTACATCTTTCTCCAATGAGTTGGTGATTGATTACACATTGCCTTCAGAGTACAGGAATGATTATATCTCATCACTTTCTGTTTCAGATTTCGATGTTGCGCTGGATTATCGCTGGAATACTTCCGAGCATAAGTATTACCTGGATAAAACAACGTTGCCTTCATTCTCAGCCTCTGTTTCCGGCACGCTCTTTGATTTTGCTGCAACTGTAGCAGGGAATGCAGCTGTTGCCGAGAAAGAGGAGCGCGATGTAACAGATAAGCATTTGCTCTCGGACCCGCTTCTTTACAGCATCTATGAGTACCAGGAGAGAAGGACGGAGCAGAGTGGTGACGAGCATTACGCCCTCTCCCTTGGCTATACGCTTTCAGAGAATTTCAGCAATGAGTATGGATTCCAGTCCGACGGTGGCTATGAGAGCGGAGATCTCACGTCATCGACATCGATGCGTTTGACCTTGGATGCCCAGGCTGCTGATTACGCGCTTCTCAAAGCAGTCTTCACACCGACTTATTCATATGTCTGGGAGGATGACAGCAGCGTTGCTGCCTATACGCATCGAGGCGCTGTCAACTCAGATGTGACATTCTCATTGCCTTTTATCGGTATACAGTACCATATCGCATCCAGACTTTTCAGCTATAACAGCAAGACTGAGAATGGCTTGGAAGTTGATTCGGAGATGCTTCTTCCTGGCTGGAATGATGAGATGATCACCAGCCATTCGATTGCTCTGACTAAGGCATTTGAGACAGAGTGGGGTGTATTCACTCCGTCGATTGAGTATGTCCTGCCACCTCTTGCTGCTGAGCTTGTGCCTAGATTGAGCTATAGCTATGGGCCTTTCGCACTCTCTTTTGGCTGGACATTCTTGCAAGAGGATTCGAATAGCCCGTTTGGAACTGATCTCGTCGAGCTCTCGCTTGGATGGAACAGCACTTATGTCACTTCCAGCATTGCGATGAAGTATCAGAGTGCAGATTTCGATGCCTCATCTCCGTTCGATCCGTTCTACGGAGATGCATCGCTTTCCATCAGAACTGCGGATAAAGCATGGTCGATTACGCAATATGTCGACTACTATGCTTACGAAAACGGCGATAGAAATTACTTTGACTCAATCAAGACGACGCTGAAGGTTCCTTATTTTGATGTCTCTGTGGAATGGCAGGGTGCTGTTGATAACATCGATTTCAAAGGGGTTGAAGCTCATCTCGATGTCGATTCAGCTTCATTCCAGCTGTGGAGGGGAAGGCTCTACTTCGCGTTTGGAATAGAATCCAGCTTCGAGTTCGATATGGATAATCCTTACGCATCGCTTTTTACGATAACGCCTTCCATCACGTTCAGCATCGCCGAGTTTTTGGATTTCACGTTTTCGTTCTCATCTTCTAATAATGCTTTCTATGATTATTATCAGAGCGGTAACTTCTTCGGGGAGCTTTTCCAGGATCTCGTGCGTTCATTTGATTTCTTCGGCAATGGCCGCTATGAGACGAACTTCGTCATGAGCGAGGCCCGTCTCGATATCGTTCACTATATGGATGACTGGGATCTCCATTGTTCATACTCGGCTCATATAGAACTGAATGATGATGTTTATCAGTTCGTGCCAGAGTTCAGTGTTTATCTGAGCTGGAAGATCATGCCTGATCTGAAAGTAGATCAGTCATGGGAATATAATACAAATACCAATCAATGGGAGCGCTGATAGTGCAAAGCTATTCATTCAGACCTGATACAGTCCAGCTGGTGCTGGGTATAAACGATGCCAATCTCGCTTATCTGGAGATGCTTATGGCAACAGATCTCTCAGTACGCGGTACAACTGTCACAGCAAGCGATGATGTTCCTCTCTTCACTCCATTCATGCAACGCCTTGAGAAAGCGGCAGACGAGAGAGGAACGCTAAAAGAAGCTGAGATATTCATGGAATTTCAGCTGCTCTCCGAGCCATCTGCAGTTGTACCTGAGAGGGAGAAAGGAAATCCTGTCATCGTTGCAGCTGGAAAGCAGATCTATCCGAAAAGCAGGGCGGAGCAGGAACTTTTTCATGTCCTTCCGCTGTCTGATGTTGTCTTC
>JADIMT010000074.1 GCA_017694595.1 Candidatus Ornithospirochaeta stercoripullorum
AGGTTGACTATAGTTTATCACTGCTACAGGAAGGTTGCAATAGAAGAATTTGTTGCAAGAGAAGAAAATAGCCCGTTATTAATACCGGCGGTGAAGAAAATATCTGATACCTAAAGATTAAAAGTTACAGATTAAACGAGAGGCTGGCTGTTCTTCCTTGCTTTGAGAAAGACAGCAGCCAGAAATTGCAGGAAGCCCGTATTTCATATGACTTCAGTCTTCACCCAGCGTCCTCGCAGCACGCGTGTTGAGTACATTATGCCTCTTGCTATCCAATCAAGATACATAGCGTACCAGATTGCTTCGACTCCCATGCCCAGCACTTTGACCATGAAATAAGCGCCTCCGACACGGAAAATCCACATGGAAGAGAATGAGACAAAGAGTATATATTTCACGTCTCCTACTGCTTTGAGCGCGTTTGGAAGCGAGAATGCGAATGGCCAGATTGTGCAGCACATAAGCAGACAGAGCCTGCATATAGGGATTGCTGCGGCTATTGAATCAGATTCAAGGCCATAGAAGTTGATGACTTGCGGAGTGATCAGCATGAACGGGAGGCAGATGGAAGCTGAGGCTATGAGTACCAGCGCTGTCAGAAGCCATGTGTAGTACTTGACATCTTTTATATTCTTCTGGCCTCTGCATTGTCCGATTATAGTGATCATTGCCAGATTGATTCCATTTCCAGGAATATTGGAGTATGAATTGAAATTGCCGGCAACGGCGTTTATAGCAATAGCAGATGTTCCAAGCGACGCTACCAATGACTGGACCATGATCTTGCCGACATGGAATGCGGCCCCTTCCAGTCCTGATGGTATGCCGATCTTCAGTATCTTTTTGATCAGGAAAGGAGAGACAGGTCCTTTGAAGAAGCCACGGATATTAAGTTCCTCATTCTTGTTTAGCATCAAGAATGTCATGACAACACAGCCTGCGATTCTCGAAGCCAGAGAGGCTATTCCTGCACCTCTTGGTCCAAGTCCAACTATGTAGATCAATATCGCATTGCCGCCGATATTAGTGATGTTCATCAGTATTGACACCATCATCGTCCTGAAGCTTTTACGCTCTGAACGCGAGAGTGCAGTGAGCGCTGAATAGATGGCTAAGAAAGGGTAAGAGATGAGGATTGGCACGAAGTAATCATCAGTATATGCCCTGACTTCATTCTCAATCGTACCGAAGAGAGCTGAAATAATGGAGCCTCTGAATGGCATGATTACGACTGTCATCAGAATGGAAATGGCCATTGATATATAAATAAGATTGACAGCGCTTCTTTTTGCGTTGTCGTTCTCTTTTCTTCCTAAATACTGCGAGACGACAACAGCTCCGCCAGTTGCGAATGCTGAAAAGACTGTAATGAGCAGGTTGGAGATGGAATCTACAAGAGAAACACCTGATACAGCAGCTTCACCGCAGCCTGAAACCATTATTGTATCGGCCATGCCGATAAGTATGGAGAGAAAAGAATCCGCAATAAGCGGGATGATAAGAGCCCGGAGATCCCGGGCTGTAAACTGGTGCTGTCCCATCAGTAGTCAATCCTATTATTCAGTAAGCAGGCCTTCATCAGAAGTGTAGTCTTTCTTCCTGATCTCCCTGAATTTATCCACGAGGGACTGGACTGTGAGTTTCTGCTTCTCGCTGCCCTTTATATCCAGGATGATATGGCCTTCATCCATCATAATCAGTCTGTTACCATAGTCAATAGCAAATTGCATATTATGTGTGACCATCATTGCTGTAAGCTGGCCTTCTTCTATGTACTTCTTTGTCAGGTCCATGACTATTTCAGCATTGCGTGGATCTAGTGCGGCTGTATGCTCATCAAGCAGCATCAGGGAAGGGTGGGAGAGCGTTGCCATCAGCAGTGTCAGAGCCTGTCTCTGTCCACCTGAGAGAAGTCCGACGTTATCAGCCATCCTGTCGGCAAGTCCAATCGGTTCCAGCAGCTCTTTGAATTCCTTTCTTCTCTCTGCTGTAAGCCCGAACTTCAGCCCTTTCATGCCTTTTGTATATGCCAGGTTCATATTATCCTCTATGGACATGTTTGCGCTTGTCCCTTTTGTCGGATCCTGGAAGATTCTTCCAATATAGAATGCTCTTTTGAACTCTGGTGCGTTAGTGACATCCTGTCCATTGACGATGATCTTTCCATTCGTGACAGGGAAGGTGCCAGCTATCATATTGAAAAGTGTGGATTTGCCGGAACCATTTGAGCCGATTACACAGACAACATCGCCTTTATCGACATGCAGATTGATATCTTCCAGCGCGATTTTCTCATTTACTGTTCCCGGGAAGAAGACTTTAGTCACATGCTGTATGTCAAGCATTTGATTCCTCCTCGCTCTTAAGAGTGCGTTCTATAGATTTTCTTCTGGCGGCTTTGTCTGATGCCATGGTCCTTGTCTTGGCAACTGTCAGCGAGATGATGACTAGGATGCCAGTCAGGAGCTTGAAGTCATTCGGCGTGATTCCGATAAGATAGCCATATTTGCGTCCGAGGAACATCAAGCCTTTGTAGATGATTCCTCCGAGGATACAGCGCAGCGTGATGAGGGAAATCTTGTTTGAAGAGAATAGGAATTCTCCGATCATGACAGCTGCAAGGCCCTGCACAACCATTCCCTGTCCGAGGTTCGCATCAGCAAAACCCTGATACTGTGCAAGCAATCCACCAGAGAGCGCGATAAGACCATTGGAAAGTCCAAGTCCTATAAGCTTGAGCGTTGCAGGATTCATGCCCTGAGAGATGATGACTTGCTCGTTTCCACCCATTGCTCCGATAGCCATGCCCATGTCAGAGCGGAAGAAGAGGTCCATCAGCACTGTGACAGCAACTACGAAGATGAGTGTACCGATAAGTGCTGCGATGTCAGAAGGGACGAATGAGAACCACTGTGGGAAAAGACGATAGAGTGTATCGACACGTACGAGTGAAACATTGGCTTTGTTTCCCAATATTCTCAGGTTAATCGAATAGAGCATCGTCATCGTGAGGATGCCAGCAAGCAGCACCGGAAGCTTTAGCTTGTTATGGATAGTAGCTGTAACAAGTCCGCAAAGCACTCCTACCAGGAAGCTTAGCACGAGTCCTATTGTAATACCGAGACCATTTACGATGCACATCGTGGCTACTGCAGCGCCTGTGGCAACAGAGCCATCACAAGTCAGGTCTGCCATGTCAAGAATCCTGTAGCTGATGAGGATTCCAAGTGCCATAATGGCGAAGATAAGGCCTTCTACCAGTATTCCTTCAATCATTTTGACCTCTTTTTTCAAACAGAGAAGGCCACCAGAAGGCGGCCTCCCTGCTGTAATTCAGGATTTTCAACGTTCTGTCTTTACGCCATTTTCAATGATAACTGCGGCAGTATCAAGATACTTCTGAGGTATTGTATAGCCGAGTTTCTCAGCTGTGTCGAGATTGAACCAGAGTTCGAAATCTGCAGGATCTGTAAGGAAGACTGTTCCAGCTGCTCCCGGATCTGCGCCATTCACGACAATATCCTCGATAAGCTTGCCAGTTGCTGTTCCGATGGAGTAGTAGTTGAAGCCCCATGCGATCATGCAATCCAGACCGTCAATGCCTGATGGGTCTGCTGACATGAGAGGGACTCCAGCCTGATTGCAGACATCGTCGATAGTCGCGATAGCTGAGATAACGTTGTTGTCAGTTGCGATATAAACAGCATCAACACGGTCGATGATAGACTGCAGTGCCATTCTTACTTCAGATGAGTTGGAGACAGCGGCTGTTACAAGCTCGAGTCCGAGGTTGTCGCAAGCTTCCTGGGCCTGTTCCATCAGGACAACACCATTCTGCTCTCCAGAGGAGTAGACGTTTCCGATTCTCGTTGCACCTGTGATTTCATGCAGCAGGGCAATCTGCTCCTGTACAGGGTTCATGTCAGAAACACCGCAGACGTTTGTGCCAGGCGTTCCATCATTTGTTGCGACGAGGCCGGCATCCACTGGATCTGTTACAGCTGCGAAGAGTACAGGGATGTCTGTGAATACATTTGCAAGAGCCTGTGCTGAAGCGGTACCGATGCCGAGAACTACATCACAGTTCTCGCTGTCAAACTGCTGTGCGATTGAAGCTGCTGTAGAGATATCGCCATTTGCGTTCTGGAAATCATATCTGACAGGGATGTCAGTTGTGGCAAGATAATCCTGCATTCCGACTTCTACTGCATCGAGAGCAGCATGGGAGAGAAGCTTCGAAACGCCGATGAGCACTGTGCCGTCATCTGCAGCTGTTTCTTCAGCACCACCTGCTGTGAGAGTGAATGCTGCGATGAGTATGAGAAAGAGAGCAATGAATTTTTTCATATTTCCTCCGCTGTTTGTTTTTTTAGACTATAGCTGAAGCGAAATACGATTTCAATATTCTGTATGCAATGTTCTGAATATTTATGCAAAAATTTTGATAATAAAAAAAGTATGCTTCCTCTTTTCGGGGAAGCATAGCGATGTTGTCAGATTTCAATCTCTGCGCCGTCTTTGATGATATAAGATGCCTGGGCCATCAGCGATTCAGGTATTGTGATTCCCAGCTTCTCTGCAGTATCCAGATTCACGTATATTTCCAGATTCTCCAAATACAGTGTGCCAATCTGAGCCGGATCCTCTCCGTCAAGGATTCTCTTCACGACCTCTCCTGTCAATCTGCCAGACTGATAGTAATCAAAGCCGCCAGCCATCAGCACGTCTGTGCCGAACGAGGAAGTTGTATCTGCTGAGAAAAGGGGAACTGATGCATCCATGCATACGGAAGAGAGGGCAGAGATGGCGGAAATGACAGTATTGTCAGTTGAGACATACATGGCATCTACTCTGTCAATGATGGACTGTGCCGCCATCATCACTTCAGAGGAGTTGGAGATTGATGCTGTGATAAGCTCTATGCCGGCTTCATCGCATGCTTCCTGCATCGCTTCCATGAGCGTTATGCCATTGGCTTCAGCTGATGTGTAGATCATGCCAAGCTTTTTTACGCCTGTAACTTCTTCTATGATTTCAAGCTGCTTGTCCACAGGAACCATATCTGATGTGCCGCAGACATTTTCCAGTCCTGTCAGTCCCGCAGCGTCTGGATCTGTTACTGTCGCATATACCACCGGTACATCCTGGAACACATTTGCAAGCGCCTGTGCTGTCGGTGTCGCTATACCTATTACAATATCTTTTCCTTCTGTCTGGAAAAGCTGGGCAATGGAAGCTGCTGTGCTGATTTCTCCATTTGCAGACTGTGTCTCATAGATAGCGTTCACGCCATTCTCATTGAGATAATCCTTGATGCCTTGCTCAATTGAGTCGAGAGCGGGGTGTACCATCAGCTTTGATATGCCGATTTGAACTCGTCCATCAACTTCTTTGTTTCCCTGTGCTGACAGCGCCGAGAAAGATGCGATAATCACGAGTGCAAATATAAATAAGAAAGTGATGAACTTTTTCATATGTTTCTCTCCTTAGTAACAATTGTTACTTTAAAGAGAATCATTGCGATAGTCAAGATACTATTTGCAGAAACATCAAAAATCTATGTCGAATTCCTCGTCATCGAAGTCTTCATACTGCTGTTCATCTTCATCATCGTCTTCATCGATGACAGGAATGATGCTGTAAAGCTCCTCGAATTCCTCTCCATCGTCCTCATCATAGTCAATGCACATGCTACATATCTTAGCATATTTTGTGCTGAATCACTTGCTCTGGCACAGGGGCCGTATCAGTTGTCCTTTACTTGCAAAAGTGAATGCAGGTCTGCGGAAGTGAGGTCAGAACAATTAGCTTCCGCGGATTGTCAGCATCGTGCAGAGTTTACGCATTGCAATAGCCATTATCTGGAAAGATACGGAAGCACCTGATCTGTGAGAAGAACATTGGCTATCATCTTTGAGGGATGTACTGGATGGAGTTTGATGTGGGATGCATGGATCTGTACCAGAGCGTGGTAGGGTACAGGTTCACTCCAAATCTAGCAAAGACGCTCTTTTCACCCTCAGCTATCAATAGCTTTTTCATCAAGAAGGAACTCTTCTATTCCGATATAAAATATACCTTTTTCGTCATACCAAGGAATAATTCCATCTTTGACAACTACTATCTTCTTGAAAGAATCCTCCACCCTGTTCAGGGAATTAGTTTCCTGAATCCTTTTTCCCTCATCATCTACGGAGAGAGCCGATTGGATGTAGTAGCGTCTGTTCCCTTTGTTTGCAACGAAGTCTATCTCAAGCTGAGTACGGATTTTCTTTTCGTTTTTATCCTTTGTATTGTATTGGACTACACCGACATCAACATCGAAGCCCCTTGCTATAAGCTCATTGTAGATGATGTTCTCCATGATGTGATTCTCTTCCTGCTGCCTGAAATTCAGCCTTGCATTGCGTAGTCCGGCATCTGAGAAGTAGTATTTAAGCGGTGTCTCTATATATTTTTTCCCCTTGATATCATAGCGGCAAGCTTTCGACAGAATGAAAGCGTCAATGAAGCAATCGAGATATCTGCTGATTGTATTCGCATTGACCTGCACATGCTTGACGCTCTGGAAAGTATTCGCTAGCTTTGTCGGGTTTGTGAGGGAACCAATAGAGGATGCTATGATATTCAAGAGATCTTCAAGAATGGATCTGTCATTCAGTATACGGTTACGTTCAAGAACATCCTTGATATATACGTTCTCGAAAAGATCCTTGAGATACTTGCTTTTCTCCTCATGGCTCTTCAAATATAATATATACGGCATTCCTCCATATGTGAGATACTCTCTCCACGCAAATCTTTTATCTCCCTCAAAAGCGTCATGGAACTCTTTGTAAGAGAGAGGGAGTACGTGTATCTCATCGCCACGTCCCCTGAATTCTGTCAGTATGTCGGAAGAGAGCATGTGCGAATTGCTTCCAGTAATGTAGAGATCGACATTCTTCAGCTTCATCAGGCCGAGGATTACATCAATAAAGCCGATTCTGGCATCTTTGTCATCAAGATAGGGATTCTGAATATCCTTTACGAACTGGATCTCATCAAGAAATACATAGGATTTCCCGCTTTTATCAGATACTTTGTTTCGTATGTATGCATCAAGTTCAAGAGGATTGCGGTATCTTGCATTGGCAGCTTCATCCAATGCAAGCTCGATGATGTTCTCATCTGCAATTCCAATTGAGTTCAGATATGAATGATAGAGATTGAAAAGTAGAAAAGACTTGCCACACCTTCTGATGCCTGTGATTACTTTGACCAAGCCGTTGTCTTTCTTTGAAATGAGCTTATCGAGATATTTCTTGCGTTCAATAATCATTTTGCAACTCCTGGGCAATCAATGTATTTTTGCGTCAATCCGCAATTTTAGTTCAAGTTGATTATAACATATCATTCTAAAAGTACTAGATTGCTAAAATATTTTGTCACCTATCCGCATTTTTAATTCATCTCATCGTTTTAGTCCCTCGAGATTGCAGCATGCCGCAGCGCAACAAGCCTGTTTAGAAACAGCAGCAATATGGCAGATAAAGGAAACCCTCATTGACAAGAGCGACAAGTATCCGCTCGCAGAGATAGCCACCATCACAGATCTTCCGCAGTGCGATGTGGAAAAGATAGCTTCAAAGCTTGGCCTGCAGCTCTATATTCCCCATCATTTTTGTTTTGTTCTATCCAAGAAGAATCCGAGATGATATACTCAACCCATGCAAAGGTATACAGTTCTTTCCATGGGAGATCCAGCTGGACAGTCTCCGGAAATGATAATAAAAGCAGCTAGAATCCTCTCTGGAGATCCTGCATTGTACCTGATTGTCACAGGCGATGAGGGAGTCTTCAGAAAGACAGCATCCGATCTTTCCATGCCGCTTCCGTTTACATTCTATACAGATGACAGAGAAAGCCTGAAGGAAGCTGAAGATAACAGTGAGCAGCTGATCTTTTACAATACATCTTCCATTGATATTGATGAGTTCTGTTATGGAAAAGTCTCTGCAGAGACAGGCGAGGCATCTTACGAGGCGCTGAAGAATGCTGTTGAGATTATCCAGAATGGCCTGGGACAGACACTTGTGACAATGCCTGTGAGCGGAGAAGCTCTAAGACTTGCTGGATACAAGGAGCGTTCTGTATTCGGGCTCTTATCGCTCTTTGCATCCTCTGCGCGTCTTTCCAATATGCTGCGTTCTGGCAATCTGAATATCTTTGGCCTGACGCATAGGCGGTCTGTGAGGAGCGCGCTGGAAGAGGTTAAGAGAGAGAACATAATCTCCACGCTCGTTGAAATTGACTCCATTACTTCTTCCCCATATTTCGATTCGTCCAAGCCTATAGCTGTTTCATCTCTCAATCCGATGAAAGCTGATGGATCCTGGACCGGAACTGAGGAAGACGAGGCAATAATTCCTGCAGTTGAGACTGTCCGGAAGATAGGCATAAATGCAATCGGACCTCTTCCTGTGGAGGAAGTCTTTGCGGAGGGGGTTCGTGGAAAGTTCTCTGCAGAGCTTGTAATGACAGCTTCGGAAGGCTTTGCGGCTGCAGCCGCAGCTTCCTCCGATAAAGCGTGCATGATAACCTGGGGCTTGCCGTTCATGAGGGTCGCTCCACTGATTGAAGCCGGGTTTGAGAATGCAGGGAAGGGGACAGCCGAAACAGGACGTCTTGAAGCTGCTATCTCGCTTGCCAATCTCTTCAGGCATTCATCTCTTATGGCCTAAAGGATGTTGTTTATGAAAAAATTATTGTTTATTCTCGCCGCTCTTGTTCTCTTTGTCTCTTGCCAGACTACAATTGCTGTATCATATATGCGTCCATCTGCTGTGGATATGGGACCATACAGGAACCTCGCTATTGCTTCAGTTGTTCCGGACAGATCCTTCCAGACACCACCTATGTGGGTCATGGCAGCCGACGGCCATGCATTCGGGATGCATGTAAGGCCCGGGTATACAGCTTCGACTGCTGAGAATATTGCTTCATATGCAACTGATGAGCTCTATTCGACGCTTTCTTCGACAGGCTTTTTCAACTTGCTTCCACCGTCCGCGACAGATACTGTGCTGAGGATGGGCATGTATGGCTCCGATATCTCAAAAGAGCTGAGAGCACGTGGCTATGATGCCGTCCTGATTCCGCGTATCACTGATATGACTATAAACGAATCTGTCTATTCAGTGCCTGATTATGAATGGTGGACTGACAGTGAAGGATTTGAACACCGTGAAGTCGTCTATGATTATTACTATAAACAGGTTGTGTCGATTGAATATACGCTGACTCTGATTGATACGCACACAGGGGCAATAGTGACTCGACGTAACTTTACTGATACCGAGAGCAGAGAAGGCGATTTGGACACAAGCTGGATGCGGCTGGACGATGTCTCATATCTCTTCAGAAGCATGATCCGGTCCTTCTCTGGCGAGATTGTCAGATACTTTGTGCCGACTCACGCTGAGTATGATGTCACGCTGATGAATAATAAGCCTGAGAACAAAGATGCTGAAGCGGCATATAAAAGTGCAAAGGACGGGGATATAGCAACAGCGCGGGAGATCTTCCTTTCCGTATGGAATGAGTCCGGCCATCTCCCTTCTGGCTACAATGCCGCTCTGCTCTATGCGGCTTCCGGAGACTTCGATAGTTCAATCAATCTTCTGCAGGAGATCATGGGAAGGTATTCAAACAGCGATGTTCGGACTCTCTACCGCGATCTGCAGACGATAAAAGCCCGCAATGAGCAGGCTTTGACCCAGGTCTCACAGCCTTATGGTTATGTTGAGCAGGAGTCGTCCAACAGCAACTCTGTTTATGGATTCGTCATGGGTATCTAAAATTACTTTACAAATGTTAAGTAGTTTTTGTAAGTTTTTTTGCTATGATATCCTAGAAAAGAAAGTCTTATACACTCAATTGCTGTTTTGAGGCGCAATATTCCATCGTACAGGACGTATTTTTTGCTTTTTTGAGGCAGTTTTTCCAGAAACCTCTGCGTTTGCAGATAGTTCTGCATAATTGCTGATTAATTGGCTATAATCATACCAATGGATGGGATAAAGCCCATTTTCTTCAGGAGGTGGCATATGCTGCTAAATATGACTATTGCGAACTTCAAGTCCGTGAAGTCTCCTCAGACGATCAGCTTCGAGGCTGTCAAGGATTCGCGTCTTTCGGCTTCAAAGGTCATGGAGATTAATGATCGTCTTAATATAATCAAAACCAGTGCAATCATTGGTCCTAATGGTGCGGGTAAGAGTTCTTTCGTAAGGGCTCTTGAAGTTCTTAAGAGAATCGTAATGGCAGAGGATGGGCCAGAGAATCCACTCCAGGGCGCTCTTACAGGCACAACGTTCGCTTATGGTATAGATAAAGCAACACCTGCAACCATCTCCATCGAGGTATTGCTGGATAAGGGAGAGGAAGGAAATGAGGAGAAGCCTTCCATTATCGCTATCTATACGCTGAAAGCCAACAAAGAGAAGATTTATGAAGAGTCCCTGTATTATCTGATCAACAACTCCAAGAAGCTGATGTTCGAGAGAATCCTGACAGATGATGGATATTCATATCGTTTCGGCAAGTATTACAGGGGCGAGAAGAAGAGGCAGGCTGCCAAGCTTCCTGAGAACAGGACATTCCTTGCTGGCTCTGCAAGAAAGGGTGGCCAGACATCGCTCGAGCTCTACACATGGTTCGAGAAGACTCTCCATATCCTGCCAATGGGTGTTTCCACTAAAGCGGAAGCTTATGCATGCGAGATGCTCAAAGCGCATCCGGGCTGGGGCGAGCAGATTCTCAACTACCTCTGGGCTGTTGATATCACAGATATAAGCAGGATTGAGGTCAAGACGAATGACAAAGGTGAGGATCACCTGAGATTCACACACATCTACGTCAACGACAAGAGAGCTGAAGGCTATGCTAATATGTTTGCAGGCGAAAGCCTCTCTCTCAGACGTCTTGTCGTTCTTGGCTTTGCGTTCTTCGAGGCATTCATCACACAGAAAGTGCTTGTCATCGATGATTTCGGACAGCTGTTGCATCCGAACGTGCTTTGCCATCTTGTCGAGATTTTCGAGAATTGCGACAAGGAAAGCCAGATGCTAGTTGTCGATTGCAATCCATCACTGCTTCGCGATGGACTGCTCCGCAGGGATGCAGTATGGTTTGCTCAGAAGGATCAGGAAAGTTCCACAGTCTATTACTCGCTTTCCGATTTCAAGGGCGCAAAGGGCAGAATCCCTACTTCACAGCGCTATATGCAGGGTGCTTATGGCTCGCTTCCTATTATCAGCGAGTTCTGGTTCGTGCACGATGGTACTCCCGTAGAAGCTGAGAAGAAGGAGGAGGTAAGCGATGAAAACGCGTAAGAAGAATATAACAGAACCGAAGATGATGCTTCTCCTTGTCTGCGCGACAGAAGCTGAGGCTCTCTATTTCTCCCAGATGAGAAAGGATTGCCGCTATGTCAATCTTACTGTCATGCAGGCCCCGGAAGGGAAGTGCAACGATCTCGAGTCCCTCATTGATTACACTGGACGCCAGAGAAGCAAGGGACGCTTTGATTCAGCATGGGCACTCTTTGGCTTTGATGATGTGAATACGAATGTCGCTCAAGTGAAGGAGATGGAGGAGTATTCCGCGAAGAAGAAAGTGAAGATGCTCTACTTCAACCCATCATTCGAGCTCTGGTTCATCATGCATCTTGGTGCACCGGCAGCTTTCGTCAGCGATATCGCGCCGCTGAGAGCTAAGCTTGAGCAGGCTCTTCCGGGCTATTCACTGACACCTGAGTATTTCCTTACAAAGGGTCTTAATATGCATATCAAGCTGTTCCCAAGACACAGCACAGCGGACCTCAATGCCCGCAACTACAATAATGTGGCTCTTGCCGCAACTGGCTTGAAAGCAACTACTATGCCTGATTTCAATGAAGATCTGACGGCGATTTGTGGACTTGCCGATATGTCACATAACCAGAAGGTTCGCCGCTAGAGATGGATGCAGTCCCTCTTCTACTGTCATTCCTGGCGCTTTCGATAGTGAGCATGGACCTCGCTCTCGCTGTTATCTGGACGAGGCGTGCCCACTATTCATGGTCATGGGTTTTGATAGTTTTCTCAGCGTCGCTTCTTGGTGCTGTTGTCGTTTTTGCGCTTGATTGTTATTCCTACATGGTTTTCACGGGAACGGCCAGACTGGTCCTTCACTATATATGGGAAGGAATCCTTGTGGCTGACTCTGCTTTTATTCTTGTGTTGCTGATGTTTGCGATGAACTGGATCATAGCGCGTCCTATGAGCATTCCCGAGAAGGTAGGGGCTTTTATATCGGGAGGCCTCTACCTGGGAGTGTCGGTTGCATCTGTAATCACATCATTCCAGCTCTTCTCTATTATGCAATATGTGGTATGGACGCTCGCTGTTGTCTATTGCGTTGTGATGTTGTTATATGAGAGGAAGAGCATCAAAGATAAGTCAGTCCGGACAGCATGCTTCACTTTGATAGCTATCTCATTTGCGATGTTGCCTGTCGTTGTACTGGCTATGGTCTTCGATTTTCTCAGGCCCTTCTCGATACCTGTCGTCTGTCTTGCTTATACGATTGCTGAGCTTGTATTCCTCTTCACAGCTCTCGCGCATCAGGAAGAGATGGAGAACAAGGAGCATGCGGACTTCTCTTTCGAGGCTGTGAGTGATAAGTACCATATTACAGAGCGTGAGTTTGAAGTCGTGTCTCTGATCAAGCAAGGACTGACAAATAAAGAGATCGCTTCTGAGCTGGGCATTTCAGTGAATACAGTCAACAATCATATCGCCAATATCTTTTCGAAGACTAATGTTGGAAGCAGAATAGATCTTCTCAATCTACTGCAGGAGGCTTCTTGGTGATTGATTACAGAGTTCCTCCAGAGTGGTACGAAGGCGTCTACCATGATGTTGCGTCTCCTTGCAAAGCTGGGCGTTCTTTTTCCATGGTCCATGGTGATAAACCGTCTAAAGCGGTTCTTCTCATCCATGGTTATGCAGGATACCCTGGAGAGCTTGTGCGTCCTGCCCGTGAGCTGTATGCGGATGGTGCGGATGTCTTTGTTCCACGCCTTCCTGGCTGTGGCACATGTGGAAAGGATTTTGAAGCTGTACGGAGGAAAGACTGGATAAAGACAGTTGAGAATGCTCTCTCGTATCTGAAGTCACGATACGCATCTGTCTCTGTCCTTGGCCATTCCATGGGCTCGGCCCTGGCTGTCCTTGCTGCTTCGCACATTGGCTGTGACCGCCTTGTGCTTGCCGCTCCTGCTGTCGGCTGGCCTGGCATGAAGCCTCCCAAGAGGCTGTCCGTGATTTATCTTTTCTCTCTTTTCAAGAAGAGGATTCCCACACCTTGGCACCATCAGAGTGAGTTTGTGATGTACTATGAGAACGCACCTGCTGATGATGATTACCTTGGCGGTGAATATTGGTCATGGGTCTACATGAGACAGCTGTATGAACTATACACGCTGATGCAGGAGGCCGGGAAGGCAGTAAGCTCGATTGCGATGCCGACGCTTGCTATCTCAGCTGGCAAGGACCAGATTGTTGGTTCCCATTCCTCTGATTACATCATGAGCGCTGTCAGGGGAGAGAAGAAGCATCTTCATCTTCCAGAGTGCACTCATTATTTCTTCTATGATCCTGATAAGAAAGGCGAAGAGGAAGCCGTGCAGGCAGTCAGAGACTTCTTAAGAAGCTGAGCCTGCGCTCTATCATCTCTCTGACAAACTGCTTTTTCCAGAGTATGTCATAACCATGGACAGTTCCCTTTGTCTCAGAGAGAACTACATCTGTACCTTCTTCCATCATCTTCTCTGCCGCTTCTCTTCCTTCATCACGAAGCGGATCGAACTCAGCAGTCTCGACAAATGCTTTTCTTATACCTTTATAGGAATTATCCGCAACCGCCCCGGAATGGATGTATTCCCTCCACATCCAGCTGTTAAGCTTGCTGTTCCACATGGGAGTATCATCAAACTCGGCCATAGACTGGTTGACAGCAAACGGTTTTATTACAGGATAGAGCAGCATGAGAGCGGGCTTTGTGCTTAGCGCCATTGCAGCCTGCAATGCCAGAAATCCTCCTGCGCTGTCTCCCGCAAGCACTTTCAAGTCCTGTGTCTTCTCCGCAAGCTCAGCAACAAGTTCAAGCGCTTCTGGATGTCTGTGCCCAGGCAGGAGAGGGTAATCAGGGAAGAGCACCCTGAAGCCCGCAGTAGCATAAATCGATGCAATCTTCTTCTGGTAAGGAACTGGAGGAAATGCGAAAGCTCCACCGTGGATATCAATAAGCGTTCCTCTCTCATTTTCAGGAATAAGGACTGTCACATTCATTTTGCATAGCTTCATCCTTTCCTCTTTCACTTCAGGCAGTGCAGATGAGAGATTTGTGATGATCCTCATAATCCGTGAAAGATGTAGAATCGCATGAGGATAACCATAAAGCGGCCATCTGAAGAATCTGAGCACTTCAAGGTCTTTGTTCAGTTCCAGTTTTCCCACAAGTTTAAGTATAGCATCACTTTTCAGCAAAATTTATAAACAAAGCACTTGACAAAGCGCTACCGGGGGGGGTAGGCTTATTGCTAGAAATAACTTGGAGGAAGAACGATATGAAAAGATCGATTCTGGTTGGAGTACTCGCTGCTCTGATGCTTTTTGCATTCACAGCATGCGATAATAGTTCATCGTCTGCACTGGGTTTGGTCGCGCAAGTCACAGCCGTACAGAATAAGGCATATGTTGCTGGTGAGACACCTGTTGCTGCAGATTTCACATTCACCGGTTACACAACATATGGTGATGTAGTTGCGCTTGATTCAGCTGATGTAACACTTGAGGACAAAGTTCTGACAGTTGGCGATAATAAAGTTGCTGTTACTTATCAGGGCGGAGATGCTGGTACAATCATTGTTGAGGCAGAAGAGGTAACAGGTCTTACAGTTGATGCTTCTGCATCTGAGGCTGTTTACTATGCAACTCTTACAGGTGCAACTTCTGCAGAAGAAGGTGTTGCTATCCCGACAGCACGTGAATTCGATACAACTGGTATCGTTGTAACAGCAAAGTACGATGGTGGTGAGAAGGTTGTTTCAAATGATGATCTGGTTTTTGCTCTTGCTTCTGCTGAAAAGTGGAATACTGCAAAGGACGATGTTGTTGTTGAAGTAAAGCTTCCAGGCTATACAACAGCTGCTACATACAAGATTGACGTCAAGGAAAACCTCATCGAGTCCATTGATATGGCAAAAACAGAGGATTATGTAATCTTCTCTGATGTATCTGCAAATGGAAAAAATGCACTTGCATATGCAGCAAACCTCTTCGGAGATCCTGAAAAAGCTGGTGTCTATATGACAGCAACATATCAGGGTGGAGAAGTTGTTTACCTTGCTGAAACAGACAACGTTGAGTATCAGGTTGGAACAGATTGGGGTAAGAAACTTTCTGATTATACACTCTCTAACCTCACAAGCGTGACAGTCACAGCTAGATACAAGGGAGACAAGGGAATTGTTGGCCTTGCAAACACAGACACTGTTGACGTAGATATTACTAAAGATTCCATCACAGATCTTAAAGTAGCAGTTTCAAATCTTGTTGCTGGAACTAACTACAGTGATGAGGGTTCTGAAATAACTGAAGCTACACCTACTTCTGGTGCTACAACATTTACAGTAACTCCTGTTATGGCTTCTAAGGAAGCAGGAACAGCAGTTGCCAAGTTCTATGCAACAGCAGATACTTCAAAGGCAGACGCTGATGAAGATTACTGGACATTCTCACCTGCAGATTTCAAGAACAACATTGCAGGCCAGAGAGTCAAATTCACAGTAACAGCTGTTATTGATGGCGAAACATATACAAAGGATGTTGAGACTGTTCTTGTAGCAGCAAGCGTGTAATCGTTAGGGATCCTGCCTGCCTCTCTGGCAGGCAGACATAAGGAGGACGAAGATGGAAGAGAAAACCTTGTACCTCCGTCAGAGGATTCCGAACGAGAAGCGTCAGGAATGCCTGAAGCTCTTTGAGCAGGGATACGG
>JADIMT010000075.1 GCA_017694595.1 Candidatus Ornithospirochaeta stercoripullorum
GATTCTGCTACTGTAAAACAATTTCTTTTATTACTGTGAACTCTACATATTCTGTTATAACAATGGCATTTCAAGCCATCAATTGCCAATTTTCAATCGAAAACCATATGTTTTAGGTCATCGATTACCTAACTTGTATGGAACATGTGTTTCCAAACAAAAATAAAGACATGCGGCAGATAAGCAGCATCATCGACAACTTTCCCGAATTACCAGGGTATAATCGAGCTCCCGAGAGGAAAGAGGAGCCCTTCCTTCGATGTTGTCAATCAGCATTCTGGCGGCTTGCCTCCCATACTCATATGTCGGTTGTCTCAACGTTGTCAGCGAAGGTGACATAAGAGCAGAGAACTCAATATCATCACAGCCAACTACTTTCACATCCCCTGGAACTGAGAAACCCATCTCTCTGAGCTTGTTCATTGCACCGATTGCTATCAGGTCATTACCACACATCAGCCCACCGAACTTTCTTCCGCTTGAAAGCAACTTCTCAACGCCATCTGCCCCCGTCTCGATATCATACTGCCCGATATAGACAAATGATGGATCGAACTGTACAGAGGCGGATGACAAAGCGTCACAATAACCATTGAAACGCGGCTTCTCACTGCCTTCATCTGCGCAGATGAAAGCTACAGGACCATTGCTTCTTGAAATCAGAAAGCCAGTGGCAGCGAAGAATGCATCATGAAGATTTATGAAAATCTGCCCGACATCCGCTTTGCGGAGCGAATCAATCATTCTGTCGACAAGCACAACAGGCACATCCAACTCAAGAAGCTCTGAAACGGTGTCGGTACTGAGTGAGCGCGTGAAAATGATTCCGGAAACCATCCGCTTCTGCAACATCTGGAAGCAATCGGCTTCAATTGCTGGATCATTGTCAGTATCGCTTATTATAAGGCTGTAACCGTTCTGCATAGCCTCATCCTCGATTCCTCGAACAATACCGGGAAAGAAAGGATTTCTTATATCAGGAATCATGAATCCGATTGTACGGGTGTTCCTGACCTTCAAGGCTTTTGCGATGACATTAGGAGTATAGTCGTACTTCTTTGCAAGAGCCAGTATTTCCTCAGTCTTAGCCTTGCTGATATGGTGATCAGTTCTGTTCAAGACTTTAGATACTGTCGCGCATGACACACCAGCCATCGCGGCAAGCTCTTTCATCGTGATACTCAAACCATACTCCTCCTTTTTCTCAGTCTAACACAGCTTCTCCTTTTGCAATCATTTATTTTCAGGATCTACCATTGCCGGATATACGATCTCATTCCAGAATCTATCGACATCGATATAATTCTGAATTGCAGCTTTCTTTGTTCCGACAGGCCCGAGACGACCTTCCTTGTAAGCGATAGATCTGCCGTAATCAGGTGTCATCTCGGAATCAACATCGACATAGACTCCGAAAACACCCTGTACAGATGTCTCATCACCAACTTCATGGTCGTTCCACGCTATAGTGATTGATGGATCGATAATCTGGGCAGCTGCGATAACATCCCAAATATTGGAAGGAGCTTTGTCTCCATTCTTCTCGATGAAGAGTTCACGGATTCCAGGATATGTATCCTCAACCATCTTCTCATAGACATCCTGAGGCATCGCACCAGCGTGCTCGCTAACTTCAAGGCCAGAGATGATCTGATTACCATATGCCTTGCCAGTTTCACTCTCCGGATTGCCCCAGCTAGCTCTGACACACATCTTTGCAGCATCTGGATCTGCCCACCAATTGAACTCAGAGACAGCAGAAGCGTTTCCTTCCTGATAGAACGATCCTCCCATGTATACGATTTCTTTGATCTTGGAAGGGAATGAAGGATCCTCAAGTATGGCTCTTGCGATATTCGTGCAAGGACCGATTGCGAGAAGAGTAATCTCTCCAGGATACTTATTAGCCATGGAAATCAGGAAATCAACAGCATCTCTATTGCCTTCGGCGTCGGGATTATCGAGGCCATAGACATACTCATAAGCAGGGCTCTCTCCATACTTGTACTCATAGACATCCTGCCAAGCTGCATATGGATCCATATCTATAGTATTGTACTTCTCAGGATCGAGCGAGTATCTAAGATAGCCACCCCATGAGATATTTGGAGCAAATGTCTCTTCAGCATCCATATATTCTGAATTCACGCGATATGGACGCATACCTACTCTGCTTCCTTCGTAGACTGGAGTATCAGAACCAATAGCCTCAAGCTGTCTTACAGCGGATGAGACACCATTTGGCATTGATGAGTTACCAGCAACAACTGTTACGCCAAGCAGTTCGATTGAAGGTGTCTTATCCATGAGAATCATGGCAACACCATCATCAAAACACTCAACCATATCTGTGTCGATGATCACTTTCTGCGGATTCTCCGCTGTAGGAGCTTCCGGATTGGCAAATACAATAGGATCAGTACTGTTTCTCTTCTCTATCTGGATTCCATCTGCCATCACAGCCTGGCACATCAGAGAGACGGACAGAAGGACAATCAGTGTTCTTTTTATTGCAGTTTTAAGCATGTGTTCCTCCTCACTTGTCAGTATTAGTCAGAGCTGGATATACGATTTCATTCCAGAACTTGTCTTCATCGATGAAACTCTGAATAGCAGCTTTTCTAGAACCATTAGGGCCGTTCTTTGCATGTCCGCGATCGGCTGAATATGCAATTGCTCTGCCGTAATCAGGCCCCATCTCCGCATTGACATCAATATAAACGCCTGTAATTGGATCTGGCTCACCACTCTCTGGTCTCGGATCATTGTTCCATGACAGCACTATCGATGGATCGACAATGTATGCCGCTGCGAACACATCCCAGATGTTCGATGGAGCGATACCGCCGTTCTTCTTATCAAAAAGCTCTCTTATTCCAGGCCATGTCTCTTCAAGAACCTTTTCGAAAAGATCCTGAGGCATTGCACCTGTATTCACATTAGCTTCAAGCCCTGAGATAACCTGATTGCCATATGCAGCATATGTCTCGCTCTCTGGATCTCCCCACTGTGTTCTGACACAGACTTTAGCCGCTTCTGGATCAAGCCACCAGTTGAGCTCTGCAGCTGCTGAAGAGTTGCCAGGAACAAAGAACGCACCGCCCATGTAGACAATTGCTTTGACCTTGGACGGGAATGTAGG
Organism: Candidatus Ornithospirochaeta stercoripullorum; assembly: GCA_017694595.1. Classification (GTDB taxonomy): domain Bacteria; phylum Spirochaetota; class Spirochaetia; order Sphaerochaetales; family Sphaerochaetaceae; genus Ornithospirochaeta; species Ornithospirochaeta stercoripullorum. Next base: position 3,143 of record JADIMT010000075.1, read on the forward strand.
ATCCTGAAGGATTGCCCTTGCGACGTTTGTGCATGGACCGATTGCTGCGATTATAATTTCTCCAGGATACTTATTCACCTGATCAATCATGAAGTCTACAGCATCTTTATTTCCTGAAGCATCAGGATTCTCTGGACCATAAACATATTGATACGTAGGTTCACTGCCATAAATTGCTTCATAAACATCCTTCCAGTCAGACATCGGATCCATCTCGAGCTTGCCCTGGTTCACATCCCAGTCTCTTGCCCAGCGATTGAGATAACCACCATTGTTGTAGCTTGGAGCGATAAGCTGCTCTGCTGCCATCACTTCCGGATCAAGCCTGAAGTATCTAAAAGGAACTCTGCTCCCCTGATAAACAGGAGTATCGGAGTCAGAAACCATCAGCTGATATACCGCTGAGGCCGTACAATTTGGCATGGAGTTGTTTCCGGCAACAATTGTAACACCTAGAAGATCGATATTCTCTGAATTATCGAGAACGAGCATTGCTATTCCATCATCGAAGCAGTCTACCATGTCAGTATCCAGAATCACTTTCTGCGGTTCTGCTGCAGCAAAAGACAGCAACAAGAAAACCATGGATAGCACTAATACGAACCTTTTCACTAAAAACCTCCTTTGTTTTTCAGGAAATAGAGATGTAAAGACATAATCAACAACAGGCCAAACAACCTCCTATGATAGCCTGAAACTGATTAAGTAATCGTTTACTCACAAACTACCATAGTTTTTCAGGTTGTCAACTGAAAATGTTATAAAAACATAGGAGTTTCAGAAATCACATTGTCTCATATCAAAAGGGACAAAGAGAAAACTGATGGTTTCCATGTATTTTCTTGCACCAGTAAATAGTAAAAGACATTTTGTGAGGAACAAAATAAAACGAAACATTTTGGCTTTTCCACCCTCAATGACTTCTCACTATCTCGTTAAATCTTGAATGAAAACTAAAAGATTCATAAAGCGAGTGTTGCCCCTCGTCTGTCTTAACCATATAATCCGATGAGGTTAGGAGACAACACTATGAGAATGTCCAGGATGTTTTCAAAGACCCTCAGAGAAGCACCAAGCGGTGCAGACAGCAAGGGATACGAATACCTTTTGAGAGCCGGCTACATAAGACAAATGGGGGCAGGCATCTTTTCTCTGCTTCCTCTTGGATTCAGAGCAACTCAGAAGATCGAGACGATTATCCGTGAGGAAATGGATAGAATCGGGGCTGAAGAGCTCATGATGCCTGTCGTCAACCCTGCCGATATCTGGAAGGAAACTGGAAGATTCTATTCAATCGACAAGGAAATGGGACGCTTCAAGGACCGCAATAACCGTGACATGGTTCTTGCCATGACACACGAGGAAGCTGTCACAGATCTGGCAAGGAACCTGATTGATTCATACAAGCGTCTCCCGCTGCTCGTCTATCACATCCAGACAAAGTGGAGAGATGATCCAAGACCAAGGGCAGGTCTGATCAGAGTCAGAGAGTTCACTATGCTCGACTCCTATAGCTTCGACAAAGATTATGAAGGACTGCAGAAGCAGTACGCTGCTCACTATAATGCTTATTTCCGCATCTATTCACGCTGTTCACTGCCTTGCGTAGCTGTTGCGGCTGACTCAGGAATGATGGGTGGAAAGATCTCACATGAGTACATGTATCTCTCCCCTATTGGAGAGGATACAATCATCCTCTGTCCAGAGTGCGGCTATACAGCAAACAGACAGATTGCGAAGATGCAGAAGCAGTATTTCAAGGAGGAGATGAAGCCGATTGAAAAAGTTTCCACTCCGGAAGCTAAAACAATCGAAGCACTGGCAGAGTATCTCAACATCGATCCAAGAAAGACTGCTAAATGTGTATTCATGGTAGGTTCGTTCATCAACGACAAGAACGGCGAGGAAGAGGATAAGCTCATCGTTGCACTCGTCCGCGGAGATCTGGAAGTTGAAGAATCAAAGCTTTCAAATGCTGTCAGAGCAAATTCGCTGCGCCCAGCGCGCCCAGAGGAAATTGAAGCACATGGCATGGTTCCTGGTTTTGCTTCCCCTATTGGAGCCACTGGGGAGTTCATCACAGTTGTTGATGATACAGTCGCAGAATCAAACAACCTCGTAGCAGGCGCAAATGAAACTGGCTACCATCTGCTCAACACAAACTTTGGCCGTGATTACACAGGTACAGTTGCAGATATCGCTTCCGCTAGAGAAGGTGCACTCTGTCCACACTGCGGCAAACCACTCAAGGCGTCCAAGGGCGTCGAGATCGGCAACATTTTCCAGCTTGGCACCAGATACTCATCTGCTATGAACGCGACATATCAGGATGAAGAAGGCAAACAGATTCCTGTCGTAATGGGTTCCTATGGAATAGGAGTCGGAAGGCTTCTTGCCTGTCTTGCTGAAGAGTACAACGATGAAAGCGGCCTCAAGCTGCCTATCTCTGTTGCGCCTTATCAGGTGCACCTTGTATCACTTGTGAAGGATACAGCTGTTGCAGAGTCCATCTATGAAGATCTCACAAGCAAAGGCATAGAAGTACTCTACGATGACAGAAAGGAAACAGCTGGCGTAAAGTTCGCTGATGCAGATTTGATTGGCGCTCCTATACGACTCACACTTGGCAACCGCAGCCTGAAAGAAGGCAAAGTTGAAGTCAAGCTCAGAAGCACTGGAGAAGAAACAAGTTATCTTATTTCCGATCTTGCAGAAGAGATAAAAGCTGAAATTGCAAAAGAGCAAGCAAAAATCGATATGGCTATAGTTGAGAAACAACTTGAAGACTAGCCAAGAACGAAAGCACCTGACAGCTGTTGGGTGCTTTTTCAATGAACGAAATATTTAAGTTGCCATTGGGTAATCAGGAGGATAATCTTATAAAAAGGAGCTAAAAATGGAATTTCATGACAGAACGACTGGTCTTTTCATTGATGACAGCAGCCAGAAAATAACGACAGGCACATCAAACGATGAGAGCCTGAGAAAGGCATTAGCAAGATATATCCTCTCCGCTTCTGGATGGAGAGCTGTTATGGCTGCTTCAGGCGATGAGGAAGATCATAAAAGCGATGTAAATGAAGAAGATCTCCTGATAGCAGCCGCTGCTGCTGTAGCATTCATGGATTATCTGGGAAAGGAAAGCCCAAGGTTGCTCCTTGGTTGCGATGCACGTCCTACTGGTAGATTGCTCTCTGCAGCAGTACGCAGAGCAATGATTGCAAAAGGCGCTGTCGTTGATGACATCTTCATCTCTGCAGCTCCAGAGATAATGGCAGCCTCACACCATTATGATGGTTTTTTCTATATTTCTGCTTCCCATAACCCTGTCGGGCATAATGGTTATAAGTTCGGCACAAACGGAGGTGTCTATCCGAAAGAAGTAATGGATAAAATCATTCCTCCGTTCAAAGCCAGCATCGAAAAAGATGGTGCTGCTGACGAATTAAGAGCACTTATAGACAATGCCAGCGAAGAGGAACTGAAGAATGTTCTCAGACACCACAACTTCGCGAAATTGATCTCGCTGCTCCGTTATAAGTCCTTTGTAAAGAGGACAGCTAGAGCTGATTCTTCATTTACACTGCCTTTCGGCATCGCTATTGATTTCAATGGTTCTGCCAGAACTGCTTCTATCGATAAGACATTCTTACGCTCTCATGGCGCTTCTATATGGGTCCTTGGTGGAGAACCGGGACAGATTGAGCATGCAATTGTTCCAGAAGGAGAGAACCTGGAGCATGTAAGGAAAGCATTGGAAGCTGTGCATGCTGATAACTCCTCATTCATTCTCGGCTATATGCCTGACAACGATGGGGACAGAGGAAACTTCGTGTACACAGGCAAAAACGGCAAAGCTCACATAATGAGCGCACAGACCGTCTTTGCACTCGTTGCAGCTATTGAACTCTCATACGATGCGTTCAAAGGCAAGAAGAAGATTGCTATTGCAATAAATGGTCCTACATCCCTTCTCATTGATGAGATAGCAAACAAACTGGGAGCTGAAGTTTTCCGTTCTGACATCGGGGAAGCCAATGTAGTCTCACTTGCGGACAAGCTTAGAGCTGAGGGCTATACATGCAGAGTCTGCGGAGAAGGAAGCAATGGTGGGAATATAACATATCCAGCAAGAGTAAGAGATCCGATGAACTCCCTCATGACTTTCGCAAAAATCTGGTCTGTTGATGGCCTCTACAACTTCATCATGGAAAAGCTTGGAAAGAAGGCTGAGGAAGAACCATCAATTTATTCTTTGGTCAATGCACTGCCAAAATATATTACAACATCTGCATTCTCTTCAGACGCAGTAATGCATATAAAGAGCACAGACTATAACAAGCTGAAAGCGGAGTATGAAGATATTTTGCAATATGAGGGAAATGGCAGGATGCCAGAATCATTCTCAAGATGGGAAGTAAGACAGTATGAGGGAGCTGCTGAAGACATCGGCATAGGTACGGAGCATAGGGCACCGGATTCAACGGGTGGCTTGAAAGTTCAGTTCTATGATAGCAACAACAATGCTGTCAGCTATCTCTGGCTGTCGAAGTCGAGGACAGAACCAGTTATCAGAACGATGGTTGATATCAAGGGAACAGACAAGAAGCTTCACGATTACCTCCTCTCATGGCAAAGAGAAATGGTAAAGAGAGCTGATGACAGAGTTCTGAACAGCTGAACGCTTGTCAAGAATTTTGTGTAAATGAATTTCTTATTCATCAAATCCTAGCCGAGGATACTCCAACCCCTACAGGATGGAGAGGAATCGGCTTTCTCCTTTCTATGAGTCTTATTTCTATATACCAACGAGCATGGATTTACAACATAAGAGAAACGGAAGCTGAATGGATTCTCCCACCAAGCTTCAACTCAGCTTAACGGATAATGCAGGGATCAATCCCTGTCGTGAGGCATCTCTCCTCACTGTCCTTCGCCGATGTTATCGGAGGGTTATGTATATCCGCAGCCATGGAACGCCCGCTGCATCTCTATGTCTATCAGGGCGCCCTCATCGCTTCTCGCAAGTATATCAAGCCGGACAGAATGCCCATAAGGATTCTTCATCGCAGCCTCCGCCCTGACGCTCACTATTCTCAAGTCATTCCTTCCAAGGATGGTGCTCACCATGAATCCTGTCCTCTCTATGTTTCCATCGAAAGCTATCGTGAACGCCACATCATCTGCGAGGCACATGCTCTCGACTCTCTCCAGAAACTCCTGATTGTATTCTCTCTTCTTCACTCTCCCTCCTGTAATGCTATACGCAAAAAGGGAGGATTCATGTCAAAGTTTCTTTGGTAAGCTTGGAAAAATATAAATCAAGCTGATAAAAAAACTGCCCAGCATCTCACCAGGCAGTCTTCCAAGGTTGTCTCTCCTTTATCTGGAGGTCATACAGCTCCCTTCTCTTTGAGAAGGTTCACGATGTATGTCTTCTTTGCGTTCTTTGCATAATCAAGAACGGAATGTCCCTGGTAATCGCGAGCATTGATATCTGCACCAGATTTAATCAGCTGTGTTGTGATCTTTGTCTCGTCATTGCTGTTTACTGCCATGATGAGAGCTGTCTCTCCGAGATAGTTCCTAGCATCGATGTTTGCACCAGCCTCAAGAAGAGCTTCGATGACTTTAGGATTCTTTGAGCTGTTAGCTGCAAGATGAAGTGCATTTGATCTGTACTTTGGTTCAGCTTCATGAATATCTGCACCTGCTTCGATAAGAGCCTTAAGTACAGCTACACTGTGATTATACTGTGCTGCGAGCATCACTGGTGTGAGGCCCCATTCGTTATGTGCGTTGATATCAGCACCTTTATCGAGAAGGTCCTTGATATCCCTTGCTTTTGTTGCGCTGATTGCTGCAGCAAGAAGCTTCTTGTTGATTGTCTCAGATGTCTTTGCCATTTTTCAATAATCCTCCAAAGCAATGGTAATTGAATTGTGTCGAGAAAAATCGGACTTGTAAAGAGGAATTCTCTGTTTTTGACAAAGATAAGTTTCTTAAATCAAAAAAGTTATCCATATAATTCTTCAAATATACAATTTCATGAAGCCACAAATTCTGCAAAAGCATTATGCATAGTGGCACTGAGAGTGTACAATCATGATATGTTGACAGCAGAAGTGATTAGAAAAGCACCGAAAGTAGAACTGCATGAACACCTAGATGGATCGTTACGTCCAGAGACTGTACTTGATTTAGCAAGAAAGAAGGGCATGGTTCTGCCTGCAAGTACACCAGAAGCACTAGCTGAATGGTTCTCAAAAGGTTCTGATGAACGTTCTCTTACTCTCTATCTCAAAGCCTTTGACATCACAACAGCACTTATGCAAGACAGGGAAAGCCTGAAGCGGATTGCAAAAGAAGAAATTGAAGATCTGGCTTCTGATGGTGTTGTATACGCAGAGATACGTTTTGCTCCTGTCCTGCACACAAAAGAAGGGATGACAATGGAAGAGGTTGTCAGTGCTGTTCTCGAGGGCCTTAACGAAGGAAAGATGGAGACAGGAATGGAGTTCGGCCTGATTCTTTCCGCTATGAGAGATCAAAGTCCCGCAATCTCCCTGAAAACAGCTGAACTTGCTGTGGCATTCTCCGATAGAGGTGTTGTCGGATTCGATCTCGCCGGCGATGAAGCTGGAAACCCGGCAAAGAAGCATATAGAAGCATTTTCATTCATCAGAGCGAAGAATTTCAGCATAACAATCCATGCGGGCGAGGCTTTTGGCCTCGAATCAATCTGGCAGGCTATTCAGATATGCGGAGCACATAGAATCGGCCACGGAACAAGACTTACTGATGATATGAGCGTAGAGGATGGCAAGATAGTGAAAATGGGAAGTCTCGCAAGCTTTGTAAAAGACAAGCGAATCCCACTGGAAATGTGTCTGACAAGCAATGTAGGAACAGGAGCGGCAAGCAGCTATAGCACTCACCCATTCCCGCTTTTCTTCCGCAACGGCTTTAGAGTCTTTCTTTGTACAGACAATAGGCTGATGAGTAATACATCCCTCTCAAAAGAATTCATGATTGCTGTTAAAGAGTATAATCTGACCCTGAATGACTTAGAGAAGATCACGCTTAATGCGGCAAAGAGCGCTTTCATTCACTATGATAAACGTTTGAAAATCATCTATGACATCATAAAGCCAGGATACAAAGTTCTCAGAGAGGGGCTGGGCTCATAACCCCCACTCCCTCCATGGCTTGATCCTCATTCTGATGATGCAATAGAGAAATGCAAACAGAAGCCCGAAAAGATGTGTCATGTGAGCTATCGAGCCACCATATGAGCCCATCTGGCTGAACAGTTCCAGGAAGAAGTAGATTATAACAAGAACAGGAGCTCTGACAGGAAGGATACCGAAAATGAAGATCACAGCTCTGGGATAAAGAACAGAAAAGAGAAGCATCACCGCATACAAAGCCCCAGAAGCGCCAATCAGAACCGCAAAAGTCCCTGTGAGATAGTACGAGAAGAAACTTGCAATCCCAGAGAGCGTTCCTGTCAGGAAATAGAACAACACAAACTCCCTTGTTCCAATACTTCTTTCAACAGGCGGCCCAAAGATGAAAAGACCAAGCATATTCGAAAAAAGATGCCAGATTCCACCATGCACAAACATATACGTGATGAACTGCCAATAAGAATGGCCATAGATTATCGAGAGAGGATTAAGTGCAAGGATGCTCATCAAACGAGGAAAAACAAAATACGAAAGGAAATACACTACACAGTTTATGACAATAAGCACCAAAGATGCGTTAGAATATGTGTAGCGGAATTTCCTGTTTAAAATACTGTTCATTAACGGAAAATAATCAAACAGCTCGCGAATTGTCAACAATGACAAAACAAGTGAAAACATTCTGCACAGTGTGAATTATTTGCACAGTAATTCTTCTCCATAAACATCAAATAACGCTCTGAAATGATTGTTTGAAAGTTGGCACGGTACTTGCATATATGTGGCAGAGCAAACAGTTTTTTCAACAAACCTCCTTTTTAGTGTATTCAAAGACGCCCTGAAGTGGCGTCTTTGTTTTTCTCTTATAAATCAAACGAAACCTGAACAATTGGCACGGAATATGCAGATAAATCAGTAACAGAGCAACAGTTTTTCATACCTCCTTTGCAACGTGTGAAAAAACTTGCGCCGGACAGCCTCTCCCACCCCAATATTGCTGTCCGGCGTTTTCTTTCTCTATCATTAACTGTACAATCAGCATTATGGCAAATTCCAGAAGAGACAAGGCAGACTCATATACACAGAGAGCCCACAAAGAAGGCTATCCAGCCCGTTCAGTTTACAAGCTTGAGGAAATCAATGCATCCAACCGTCTGATCAAGCCAGGTGATACTGTACTTGATGTCGGAGCGGCTCCAGGTTCCTGGACGCTCTACACGCACAGAGAGCTTCTGAAAGGGAATGGAAAGATAGTCTCCGTCGATCTCAATCCTCTCTCTCTCGATCCGATACCGCCTACCGTCATCGAATTCACAGGAGATGCTTTTTCAAAGGAAATCAGGGCAAAGCTCGTTGAGGAAGGTCCTTACGATACTATCATCTCAGATGCTGCCCCCATGACAACAGGCAATAGAATCGTTGACACATCGCGCTCTGAATATCTTGCCGAGCAAGTCGTGATACTTGCAGAAGAACAGCTCAAATCACACGGGAATATGGTTATAAAAATCTTCCAGGGGGGTGGAGAGCAGGAAATACTCAAGAAGATGAGAACAATCTTTCAGAAAGCCAAGGCATTCAAGCCTAAAGCTTCAAGAGACGACTCATTTGAGATTTTCCTTATTGGCCTGGATAAAAAATGAGGGGTCACCCAAGAACCCTCAATGTTTAATCCTTTGAAATATGCACATCCAACTGATTGAAAGGCATATCGATGCCATTCTTTCTCAAAGCTGGAAGCAGCTCGCTATTGAATCTCCAATAGAGCTTCCAATAGTCTTCAGGCTTTACCCATGGCCTGACATATAGCGTGATAGCACTATCATCGTACGAGCCGATCTCGACAAGCGGCGCCGGATCTGAAAGCACTTCAGGATAGGATGAGAGCATCTCAGAAAGCACGCTCTTTGCCTTCTCCACATCATCAGAATAGCGGATGGAGACTTTCATATCGAGGCGTCTCTTCTCTATGAACGAGTAATTGATGATTGTACTGCCCCAGACATTTTTATTGTTCATTGTGATCTTCTTGTTATCCCCTGAAGCAAGCGTAACGCACATCAAATCCATAGCAACAACCGTACCAGATATATCTCCGATATCAACCCAATCACCAACTCTGAAAGGGTTATTGATAGCTATCATGATTCCGCTGAAGAACGAACTGATTGATTCCTGCAGCGCAAAGCCAAGCACAACACCTGTGATTCCCAAGCCTGCCAGCACCGGTGTCAGGTCAATACCAAAAACGCCGACTATCGCGACTATTGCAATAATCCAGATAACAACAGCTATGATTTTCCCTACAAGAGAAGCCATCATAGGCGTGAACTTATTGCTCCTGGAGGAAAAGTCCTTCAATGAACGGCGTACAATTGCAATGACAACTTTAGCAACAATGAAAATCAGGAAAGCTAAAATAAGCGCAACAGCTATACGCGGTATATGAAAGTTTTTAGCTATAGCTTCCACCACGCCTCCGATTGTAGCAATCTCATCTGGGTTTGCTTCCAATAAAATCATACGAGACCTCCGAACAGAGAGAAAGGCCGGAGGAAAATCGACCGGCCTTATCTACGCTTCATGAAAGAAGCTTTGTAAGATTTGCTGCGAATTCTGCAGGATTGGACGGCATGACACCTTCCTGGATAAGAGCCTGATCGAGAATGACGCTGCTAAGTGATTTCACAAACTCATCATCGCTACTCTTCTCAATCTTCGCAATGACAGGAGAATCAGGATTGATCTCCAGCATCGGTTTGATATCGGGCATCTCGCCCCCCATCTGCTTCATCAAGCGCTGCATCTGCATCGACGGGTCATCATCGCTGAAAATCACAGCAGCAGGCGTATCTGTAAGCCTCGATGAGATCACAACATCCTTGACTCTCTCGCCCAGAGCAGCCTTAATCTTCTCTGCTACAGGCTTCTTTGCTTCCTCTTTCGCTTTATCATCATCGCTCTTGAGGTCATCAAGCGCACCAGCTTTGTTAATAGCCTTAAGCGGTGTCTTATCATACTCACCAATCTGGCTGATTACGATATCATCGATATCATCGCCCATGATAAGCACTTCATAACCTTTTTCACGATATGCAGCGACAAGCGGAGATGTCCTCAGCACTTCTTCTTTTCCGCCAGAGATATAGTAAATAGCCTTCTGGCCCTCTTTCATCCTGGACTTGTAGTCCTTGAGAGAGACATAGCCATCTTCCGTGCTGCTCTTGAAGCGTACAAGCTCCATCAAAGTCTCTCTGTTGGAGTAATCAGAGTAAAGACCTTCCTTCAGCGGTCTGTTATACTCGGCAATGAACTTGCTGTAAAGCTCTGGATTATTCTCTGAGATTTTCTTGAACTCTCCAAGAAGCTTCTTCACAGAGGCATTCCTGATAGAGACCATAACCCTGTTTTCCTGGAGAATCTCACGCGATACATTAAGAGGAAGATCCTCGCTATCGATGATGCCACGCACAAATCTGAGATAGACTGGCAGGAGATCCTTGTCATCATCTGTGATGTAAACTCTCTTAACATAGAGTTTCACGCCCGGACGATAATCTGCGTAGTACATATCGAAAGGCGCTTTTGCAGGAATATAGAAGAGCGTCGTATATTCGTTGGTGCCCTCAGCCTGTGTATGGATATAGAAAAGAGGGTCATCAGAATCATAGAAGCTGTTCTTATAGAACTCTTTGTACTCTTCGTCCTTGATTGATGATTTAGGTCTCTTCCAGAGCGCTGATGCAGAGTTGATCTGCTCCACCTTGTGCTCAGTTGTCTTCACGGCATTGCCGTTCTCATCTTTCTTCTCATTATCGTAATGGACTTGATCATAAGCAAGATAGATGGGATAAGCGATGTTATCAGAGTACTTCTTGATTAGTGTCTCAAGCTGCCAGCGGTTTGCAAACTCCTCTCCTTCCTCGTTGAGCGTCAGGATGATCGTAGAACCTTGCTCGTTACGTTCTGCTTTCTCGATAGAGTATGATGACTCTCCATCTGACTCCCATTTCCATGCATCATCCTCTCCAGCTTTTCTTGAGATTACAGTAATCTTCTTTGCAACCATGAAAGCTGAATAGAAACCGACACCGAATTGACCGATTAGATTGGAATCCTTCTTCTGATCTTCTGTAAGAGATGCCAGGAACTTCCGAGTCCCTGATGATGCTATAGTACCAAGGTTGTCATTCAGATCATCTTCATTCATTCCGATACCATTATCGGAAATCGTAAGAGTCCTCTCCCCATCTTCCGTAAAACTTATATCAATGCGGGGATTGAAAGAGAAACCTTTGAGCTTTTCATCTGTAAGCGAGAGATATCTAAGTTTGTCGATAGCATCGGATGCGTTTGAGATAAGCTCACGCAGAAAGATCTCCTTATTTGAATAAAGCGAATGTATGATGAGGTGCAGGAGATCAGCCACCTCAGTTTTGAACTTTCTACTAGACATTTTTCCCTCCCGAGGGTCTTCAGAATGGAAGATACTAACAGCAAAGCCAAGCGGCAATAGCAAAACATTTGATGACGGTTTACAATTGCTATATGGATTTCTCAAAACCAGACAATGCAAGAGCGATAAACAGGCTTAAAGTCCTTTCAGAGCTCAGAGGCGGTGAATACTCACGCGCTGAGCTGTCAAGAAGAGTTGGCATAAACAAAGTCTCCATCGGCGATATGATCCAAGATCTGATAAAAGAAGGACTGGTGACCGAAGGAAAGAAAAACAGTACAACATCGGGCCGCCCCGGCACTTCAGTTTCAATCAATCGTACCGCATGCCGCGCTTTCGCATTTGATATAAAGCCACGTGCTATCTCCGTCTCAGTCTCCGACGCACTAGGAAAAGTACTGAGATTCGAACGTTTTCCCAGGAACAGTGAGACAGAAGAACTTGTTCAACGCTCAATTGAGAAAATGAAAGGAGAAGATATATTCATCTGCGGCAGTGCTGTGACAGGGTACGATGGTACATTCCCGGCATCCATCTTTCCTCAGCCTACTGCTTTTATTCCACGCGTGATTGCGGAAGCGAGCGCCGAGCTGTCCATAAACAAAGAGCTGGATGGTTGTCTCTTTCTTTCATGGGCTGACTCTTTTGATGCAGCTATAATGAAAGGCAATCTGATACATCTTCCGACACTGCCACATATGAAAGCACAGAAAGATGGACTTTGTTCATGCGGAGGAAAAGGATGCCTGGAAGTCGCTGCTTCTGGCAAAGCGCTGATGGATAAGACTGGAGCACTCTCCGTGAGGGATTTAGTCAGGAATACCGGCTATGCGTCGGCTATCAAAGAAGCGCTTAAGCCAATTGCTATGGCGCTTTCAGAAGCTGTACAAGCCACAGCTGCCACATCTGTGATTATCACGGGAGAGCTTTCGCAGATTCCTGATGCAGCATACACATACCTCAATGGATTGCTCTCATCGCTACTGCCTCCGTCGAGGAAAATCACTGTTGCCCGCTCGGCAGCTGGAGAGAAAGGCACTAGAGAAGGAGCTGCAACTGCAGCACTGAATCTCTTCTTCTACAAAACTGATATGCTCAAGAAACTTGAGACTATTGAGAATCCCGGTTACGTCTTTTAGAGCGCAAAAGGAAATAAGTCAGGAGCAATGCCAGATAAATCAAATACAAGAGCGATGGACCTGCGATAATATAGGAAAGAACCCATGAGAATGCAGTGATAAGCAATGCTATAGCCAGCGACACAACCCTCGAAAGCGGTGCACGATATGCGCTTCTGATGGCTGATGTTGCAGTGAAGAGGATAATCACTACTACAAGAATCACCATCAAGCGTCCCATCCACGGTGCCATAGGCTCTTCCATATACTTCGTCTCGATATAAGGAGGATAGATCATCGGCTCTGTATCTTCTACACTTCCGGAGACAGGCACTAAATTGCCGTCATCGGGCGTTTCAGGAACAGGTACATATGGCACTTCCGGCTCAGTGAATTCGAAGACTGCCCCAACTTGCTCTTCTTCGCTTCTCTCCGGTACAGATACAATCGGTTCAGGTTCTTCAGAGACCTCTGCCTCGACAATTATCTCATCTGCTGGAACTTCAGTTGTTTCATCTTTGCGCGGAGATGCGTTATCAACAGCGGAAGCATTCTTCTCTCTCACAGTCTCAGGAGTCGGCAACACTATCTCTGTCTTCGTCTCTTTAACCTTTCCTGTAGGATTCTCCGCAAGTGCTTCAAGCAGTGATGCAGTACGGTCCTTTGGTTCAATCATACTACCGCTCTGCGTTACACAAGCGTTGAGAAGCAATGGGATGATGAGCAATAAGAGAAGAAGCTTTCTTTTCATGTCGACGCAATGATTTCTATCAGCAAAGAAGAGAGGTTGCAATATATACAGCCACTCTTCTTGAAAATTACATAATCATTTCTTTGTCAACCTGAATTGAGTCCAGGTAGAGAAAGGCTTTCCAGCTTCAGTATATGCGCCAGGATAATCCGCGTGATTCGGGAAATCAGGGAAGAACTCTGTCTCCAGCGCAAAACCTCCAAATGGCTGCAGCATCCTGCCACCCTTTCCCGGCACAAGCGAAGAAAGGGAAGAAGCTGTATAGAAGTGCACAGCTGGCAAGTCTGTTGTCACTTCAAGCGAGTAGTCATCATTTTCGACTACAGCTTTCTTCTCTCCTGAGAAGATAAAGCAATTGTCATAGTCTCCGCCATGCTTCTCTCCTATAGCGCGCAATGTCCTGAAATCATAATCACTGCCTTCAACGCTTTCCCGCTTGATTGGAATCAGAGAGGAATCAGTTTTCAGATACTCTGAGGCATCCAGCATTGCTTTATGCTCCCTGATATCACCTTCTCCATTGAGATTGAAATAAGCGTGATTAGTCACGTTCACAGGGCATTTATGTTCACTGGAGATTGTATACTCAAGCTTCAATGTACCATCGGAGGTAAGGCTGTAGCGTACTATCGCATGATGTGATCCGGGAAAACCTCCATCTTCTGGAGACTCCAGGGAAAGAGTCACGCTGCAATCATCTGTGCTGTCGATCTTCCAGAACTTCTGGCCAAAATTCTTGGAACCGGAATGAAGATTATTCTCACCATTGTTCTTCTCCAGCTGATAAATCTTGCCATCCATGCAAAATGATGCATTAGCAATCCTGTTAGCAAACGGACCAACCACTTCAGACAGATGTCCCGGCGCTGTCAAATAGTCCTTATAATCATCATAGCCTAGTACAATATCCCTATCGCGATGCGAAAAGGAATGTAGTATCGCTCCATATGTGTATATAGAAACTCTATACTCTCCTTCTGTGATGATTATCTCAGAGACTTTATCATCAATTTTTCTTACCTCTGTCATAACTCCTCCGCGATGATTATAACATTTTTGCAAGTAAAAGGACAAAAAAATCACCGCTGGAGCAAACCAGCGGCAAACCTCCTTGTTCCCATTTTT
>JADIMT010000076.1 GCA_017694595.1 Candidatus Ornithospirochaeta stercoripullorum
CACCATCGAAGCCATACTCTGTGAGAAGATCTCTCATCTCCTCCTCAACGAGATCAACGAGCTCTGGGTCATCGACCTGGTCGCACTTGTTGATGAATACGATGATTGCAGGTACACCTACCTGGCGAGCAAGAAGAAGGTGCTCTCTTGTCTGTGCCATAGCACCATCTGTTGCAGCTACTACGATGATAGCTCCATCCATCTGTGCAGCACCTGTGATCATGTTCTTGATGTAGTCAGCGTGGCCCGGGCAGTCTACGTGTGCATAGTGCCTGTTCTTGGACTGATACTCAACATGTCTTGTGTTGATGGTGATACCACGAGCCTTCTCCTCCGGTGCATTGTCAATAGCATCGTAAGCAAGGGCCTTGTCACCGAACAGCCTTGCGCAATGCATTGTGATTGCAGCTGTAAGGGTGGTCTTGCCGTGGTCGACGTGACCGATCGTACCTACGTTTACATGTGGCTTGGTTCTTTCGAATTTTTCCTTAGCCATCAGTTCCTCCTTGTGGCCTATGCCACAAAAACAAAGATATCTAATAAAGGCCCAAGCCTTTATATTTCAGAGACAGCTGATCGCGTCAGGAATCAAAGGGTTTCCAGAGGTCGATGAATCATCGCTCATCGACAATGGCCAAATTTTCTAAAAAAGACCGGTTCCGGAACCACCTTATCGCCATCGGCAATCGGTTTGGCTCTTCTGTCAGACTCATCCCAAAAGGGCATGGTCAGACACCTTGACTAATTTACACAAACGCAAATTCTTTGTCAACAGATTTTCAATTCTTTTATAGAAAATAAATTAGAAGGGTTTCTCCATATACCAATTACGTATCCTTACACCATTTCGAACCACAAAATTCTCACGAACAACCTCATATCCCATATGGTGGAAGAAAGATCTGGCCGTATCAGAAGCATATACGCTGATTACGCCCTTCATTTCAGCCTCAAGTGCTTTTAGAAGAAGCTTACCGACACCATGTCCCACATCCCCTGCCCTAACGTAAAGCATATCAACGTATCGATCGGGCGTAGAAGCACTAGCAAAGCCACAGAGAGAACCATCATCCGCAACGGCAACGATTGAATACTGATCGGAGAACCTTTCAGCCCAGATTTCCGGATCGATATCGTCAGGCGCCCATGCACTAAGTTCCTGATAAGTATAATCAGAAGCGCAGACTTCCCAGACAGTCTTCCTGAAAAGCTCTGCAACCTCTGCAGCATCTGACAATCCGTATCTCCTGATTCTCATGCCTCAATGGTAACAGACATCGGATTATTCAGGATAGCACTCTTGCCCAAACTCGCTCGATTCTTTACTTTACTGCAAGGAGAAAACAGATGAGAACAATTGAATATAAGACACATGGAACATGTTCAAGAGCGATAACATTCGATCTCGATGACGATGGAAGAATCCATAACCTGCGCTTCAACGGTGGCTGCAATGGCAATCTCCAGGGAATCAGGAAGCTCTGCGAAGGTCAGAAAGCCGAGGAAGTAATGGAAAGGGTTAAAGGTATAAAATGCGGCATGAAGCCTACATCCTGCCCCGATCAGCTGTCAAAGGCGATCGAAGAAGCACTTCATGCCTGATTGAAGACCCCTCCCAGACACGCAGCTGAGAGGGATTTGTTTTCACCAGAGAGCCCTTCCCATCTGGAATCCGATTCCAAGCTTTGCCTGCGGACGGAAACTTATTCCTCCGTTATTCAATATATCGATAGTCGGTTCGAACATGAAAGAAGCATAGATATCCTCTGTAATGCAGTACTGGACTTCCGCAAGGATATCAACACCATATGTCAGTGCAAACATATTGTTGCTGTCGTAATATATATCATCGGTAATTAAGAATAGTGAAATACCAGCACCTATTGCCAGTACAAAACGGGCGGGAAGTACTATCTTGTAGCCGAATCCCATAGCCGAATCAACGTAAAGTGAAAACTTCCCCGGACTTGGCAGATTCGCAGGATAGCCAACGCCTATTCCTCCATAATAGAACAGCGGAGTCCCAAAGAGATGGCTCTTTCCATGGAAACCGCCACCGAAACCACTGACAAACGAATCAGCTCCCTGTGTTCCTAAATAAGCACCATAGATAGTTGCATTGCTCTTGCGCATCGGATACGAGAATCCATCGGTCTCAGATTCTGCGAAAACAGATGAGAGAACAATCCCTGCAAGCAAAAAAACAAGTATGAGTTTTTTCATAGGAAATACTCCTTCTGCTGGGGTGGAAGAAGAGCATGATAGTAACACCAGCAGTATGGTGAAATTCTAACTGGCGGAATCTAGAGCCGTCAAGAAAATCAGATATTTATACCCCTGGCAGCCAGGAAAGCAACAAAATCATTATAGATTGAGATATCAGCGATGACCTCATTCCCATTTTTTCTCTTTCAAGAGGTAATCATGCAACAGCCCATTTCTCATATGTTTTCAACCTATCGACTATTTGCTTCTCCAATCCAGCATCAGAAGTCACCCGCCAGATCCCCAAACTCTAATGGCACCAAATTTTCCCGAGTCTGTGCATATTCGCCTGTACCGAGGCTAGACTTCTGACCGATAGTGTAATTACCACCTGTTACGTACTCATCAGCCCCAAGCCCTGCAACGAGCGCTGGAAGATTGAGAACAATCTGTGTTTCATTGGAAGGGATATAGAACTCAGAAGTGTATTCGAACTGGTTGAAGTCCTTATCCTCATAGAGAACGTGAATCGTATGTTTCTGCTTCTTGACAATTACTCCTCTTCTTGTGCGTGGTAAATACTCCAGGCTTTTCATTCCATCGATGGAGACTTCTGCCCAATCGAGAGCAGAATAAAGCACTCCATTCAGTTCAATTGTGCCATTAGAAATGATAAGTGTTGCATAATCATCAATCTCAACAGGCTTGAAATCAGGCCTGTAAGATCTGAGAATACGCATATAAGCTTCTGTTCCGACAGCGTTCTCATTCTGCCTTATGTAATCAAATACAGAGCGTCCGCTGTTATCTGCTACGTAAGGATCTGCGCCGGCATCCAGAAGTGCTGTTATCACATCAGAAGAAGAGTTTTCAGCAGCGTAAACAAGAGCGCTTTTGCCATTATCATCTCTGACATTAACATTGACTTCAGTGTCTAATACTGCCTGTATAACAGATAAGGGACAAGCAGAGCTTACTGCATACACAAGCGGTGTCATTCCGCCACTTGCTGATGTCACATCGAATGAACAGCCAAGTGATGATAGAAGTTTTATCATTTCAGGAGAAGCCCACTCCTGCACTGCTATATATGCACAGTTTTTCCAGACTTGCATACTGTTTAATTCAGCCCCGATTTCTGCAAGAGCCTCCACTCCATCCAGATTATCTGCACAGATAGCATAATACAAAGGCACATTGGCATAGCTATCTGATAGGACATAGTCAGGTTCTGCACCATACTCGTATAGTGCTTTTATGATGATTGGGGAAGAGCTTTCTGCTGCATAGCACATAATGCTTTTGAAGTTTCCAGAATCATATTCTTCATAGTTAACATCCGCACCAGCTGCAATAAGAGCAAGAGCTACCCTTTCCATACCTATTCTGATTGCAAACATAAGGTTACTGCTATCAGAACCAGCATTCGGATCAGCACCCGCTTCAATAAGAGCAACGGAAACATTCTCCATACCATTTCTAATTGCATAATAAAGAGGCGTATTACCATATTCATCAGTCAGCTCAGGATCAGTTCCATTTTCTATGAGAGCGATTGCAGTGGAATCCATACGATTTTTTATTGCATAGATAAGCGAAAGGCCTTTTGCTTCTACACCATCAGCTATAAGCTTTGAGGCAATATCTTCTTCGCTGTTTCTAATTGCAAGCGAAAGCAGAGCACTGTGATCCTCATCTGCATTCAATCCTTTATCAAGCACTTTAATGACAAGATCTGACTCTTCTTTATCAAGCAATTTGCAAAGAAGCAAACTACTGCATTCTGCTCCATAATCAATCAGAACATCCGCAACGTTGTACATTTCGTTCGTGATGGCAATTGAAATCGGCGATAATTGCATCCATCCGCACTTATTCACATCAGCACCTTTCTCTATCAAAAGCAATGCTGAGCTTTCTTTTCTTAGCAGCAAGGCAAGAGTAAGAGGTGTAACCTCACCATCTTTCAAAGTATTCACATCTGCACCGGAATCAAGAAGTAACGCGAGTATATCGTCATAACCATTCTCGATTGCAAGATGAACAGAGTCTCCTTCTCCAGCATTTGGATTACTGCCAGCTTCAAGAAGATCTGACACAAGCTCTGCATCATCATTCAGTACAGCACAATAAAGAGCTGTATCACCATCATCATCGGTTGCATTTATATCGCTGACAGCAGAAATCAGCTTCCGTGCTAAATCAGCATGTTCATTATAAACCACATATGGAAGTGCCTCATCGGGAACTGAGCTGAGATCTCCACCGCTTTCTAAAATGACGTCTATTACAGCCTCATCCAACGACTCCACAGCATATGCAAGAGGAGTATTGCCATTTCTGTCTGCTGTATTTGGATCTGCACCATTTGCAATAATAATCTTTACAGCCTCGATATCTTCTTCTGATACTACAGCCGTCAGAGGTGTTAAACCATCAGGAGTACAAATTGCATTGATGTCAGCACCAGCTTCAGAGAGCAAAGGAATCATTGATAGATTCTTCTCATCTATGACAACTCCAATCGGAGTATAACCATCAGAGTCTGCACTATTTGGATCTGCGCCGTTTTCAATAAGAAGCTTTGCAAGCGTTGGCGCCTCCCTCAGCGATGTATTAATCACTGAGCTACCATCTTCATCTTTTGCGTTTACATCTGCCCCTGCCGCAATGAGCATTGTAAGAAGAGCTGAAGAATTTTTATCAATTGCATAAAAAAGAAGACCTTCTTTATCTTCAGCTATTCCATCAGAAAGAAGTTCTTCTACTCTGTCCATATCCCCTTTTTCTATGAAAGCCTGCACCAGCGCATCGCTATTTGCATTCTTAATAGCATCCACAGAAAGAGAGAACTTTGCATATGCGCTCTCAAGAAGTCCTTCTTTTATCAAAGCAGAGACTGAAGTTCGAAGAACAGCGCCTTTCTCTATCATCAGAGCACATACATCATCCATTTTCTTCTGATACGCAAGCTCTGCTAAAGAAATTCCATTTGGAGCTTTCTCTTTTACATCCGCTCCTCTATCAATCAAAGCAATCGCAATATCTTTCATATTGCCGTTTATTGCAAGATAAAGAACAGTCTCGACACCTTCTTGCGTCTGGTAGTAGTAATTCACATCTGCCCCATTCTCAATAAGGAGAAGTGCAATCCTTTCTATTCCTTTTTCTAATGCTACATATAGAGGTGTCTGATCGTAATACTTGTGAAAGTCAGGATCTGCGCCTTTTTCAAGAATAGCTTCTGCAGTAAGGGGGAGATTTCTATTTATTGAACCTTCAAGAATAGTACAATCATCAGAAAAGCTATAATTCGTAACTTTAACTGTTTCATAAATATTTAGCTGTGGAATCTTTTCAATCAGCAAAGCTGAAACACTATCAAGATTGTTTTGAATTGCTACTTTTATTTCAGTTGCAGTGATAGCAGCATTATGATCCAGAAGCGAAAAGACAGTCTTTGTCATCGATTTAGAGACTGCATAATAAAGTGGACTGCTATGATCACCTTTGGCGTTCACATTAACACCTTTGTCAATCAGCGCAAGCGCAACATCTTCCTGTTCATTCAAAATTGCAATTTGCAAAGAAGTATACCCATCCTGTACGCGGTATATGTCTGCGCCTTGTTCTATAAGCTCAAGTGCACGCCTTGTCTGTCCATCTTCAATTGCATCTACAAGTGCATCCGCACAAAGAGAAGCAGCTGCTAAGACCAGCAATAGCGATAAGATGATTATTTTTGTCCTTTTCATAATAGTCTCAGCCTCCTTCTGTAATTGCTTAGACTATCCACAACAACTATAGAGCTATATGTTTATGCCCCGTGCAGTCAGGAAAGCAACGAAATCATTATAGATTGAGATATCAGCGATGACCTCCTCACCGTCCATTGCAAGCCCTTGGCATGATGTCAGAGCAATGAAATCAGGTACTGTGATGATCTCATCTTTATCAGCACGTTCGAAAAGATAAGGCACACTGGATTCTCTGAAGCTCTCATTGCCATTACGCCTCTCCCAGTCAGTAATCATCGCAACAGTCGAGCGCTGGGAAAGCCACCCTTCTATCTCCCTCATGGGTGTTCTTATAAAACGCCGCGCATAAGCCGAGAGCGAATAATAGTCATCGTAATCTGGAATCATAGAGCCTCCGGGAATATGATAGCATACCATATTCATAAAAGTCTCCAATATCAGATATGGCCTATTCCAGAGCAGCTTTAATCCTTATCAGAAAGCATTACCTATCACAGGAGCAGATGTCCAGCCAAAATCGAATTCAGTGACTATCGATGAATTACCTCTCCTATTGGAAATATCAATTTCCTTCAGATCACCTCTTATCTGACTCGTTACATCTGATGACTTCTCAAAAGCGTCGCTGCCATCAGTAAATGTTATCTCAACCTCTGCCGTCTGGGACTTTTCTTTATCATATCCAATGATCATCGCATCAATTCCAACATCTGCACTGCTATTACCTTCCTTAACAAGAACATCAAAGACTATATCCGTGCTAGCAAGGACTTCTCTTGTTTTGAGGTTCATTTCAGTTGCAAACCCAGATAAAGTACCAGTTGCTTTTTCCACATATTCGACACGATTATTACTCAATTGATTGGTCCAGCCTCTGAAAGCACCAAGCAATGGAACCATATTAAGCTTGATTTCGCTGCCGTCAAAACCAGATATAGTATCCTCAACTGCAAACGACTGTGATTCAATCGGGATTTCATCCGTATATGAGATTATACCAGCTGGAGTAATCTTAATCCCTTTTCCTTCAATATATGCGAATAAATAAATCTCACTTCCATACTCATATTTCTGTTCAGAAACATATGTATCTCCATTCACGGAAACAGCTTCAGAAGAATCGCCTACAACAAGCTTGAACCCTGTAACATTCTCCATATTCCCGATACTCACTACTAAAGGATACGTAGCAATTTCTTTCTTACCATAAAGCGCAAGATTACCTGAAACTGTATACGGAAATTCCACCTCAGCACTAAAGGACTGATCAGTATACCAGTGAACAACCTGTCCCTTTTCAACTTCAATATCCGGTTCATTGATTTCAGTACCAGATAAGACCGTTTCTGAATGGACCGTTACCCCATCCAATATAAAGTCTACTGTATACTCAGCCTTGTCCCATTTAGCATAGATTGTAATATCACTTGTTACTGAAGATGTAAAATCATAGTCAGCTGTACAATCCTTATCTATGCACCACCCGGCAAAAATATGAGATGCAGAAATGTACACGGGTTCTGAAGCTGGATCTATTACAGGATTACCATCAACAACCTCTACTTCTATCTGTGTTCTTCCGTCATCAAAAACTCCGCCATTAGCATCGAATGTTACGACATGTGATTCAGAAGCAGGTATAAAAGGAATCGACAATGCAGGATTGTTCAGACAGGACACAAGAGATAAAAACACACCTATCATGATAATGGCAGCAGTTTTTCGCATAACAAACACTCCTCTTTGCAGAAAGAGTATTCTATTTTTTTTTCCTGCCAATAATTACGTGTATAAAGTGAACTAAAAACCTCCCCGAGGGGAGGCTTAAGCTGTATTTGTTCTGATTTACCAGCGGAAGTGGCTGAAAGCCTTGTTTGCATCTGCCATGCGGTGAACATCTTCCTTCTTCTTGAAAGCTGCGCCTGTGGAGTTGTATGCATCCATAAGCTCATCAGCAAGCTTGTCGCTCATGCTCTTGCCATTGCGGTTGCGAGCAGCTGCAATAATCCAGCGCATAGCGAGAGCTTCTCTTCTCTCTTCCCTGATCTCAACAGGAACCTGGTATGTTGCACCGCCTACACGTCTGGACTTAACCTCGACGACAGGCTTTACATTGTCGACTGCCTTTGTGAAGACATCAAGCGGATTCTCGCCGCTCTTCTCTCCAAGAGCTGTCATAGCTGTGTAAAGAATACGTGCAGAAGTACTCTTCTTGCCATCAAGCATCATGCGGCAGATAAACTTCTCAACAACTGTGCTGTGGTAAATCGCATCAGGATTGACCTTCCTGACCGGAGTCTTTTCTCTTGACATATCTTCCTCCTATCAGGCCTTTGGCTTCTTCGCACCATACTTGGAGCGGCTGCGCTTGCGGTCTGCGACACCGAGAGTATCCTTGGTACCGCGGATGATGTGATACCTTACACCAGGAAGGTCCTTAACTCTTCCGCCTCTGATGAGAACAACAGAGTGCTCCTGAAGGTTATGGCCGATACCAGGAATGTAAGCTGTAACCTCGATTCCATTGGAAAGGCGCACACGAGCAACCTTTCTGAGAGCGGAGTTCGGCTTCTTAGGAGTTACAGTCATAACTCTTGTGCAGACTCCTCTCTTCTGTGGGCAGCCCTGAAGAGCCGGAGATTTTGTCTTCGACTTTGAGGTTTCCCTGCCCTTTCTAATTAGCTGATTAATAGTAGGCATCTTACGATACGCTCCTTCATTTTGATCCGCTCACTCACAGCATGAGGGACCTGTACTGCACAAGCAGCACGTCTATTTCAGAGGTGGTCAGCATGAGAGCTGCCGCAAAGTCCCGGAATGGGACGCCAACAGGCGCCTCACTCCTCCTCTGGGACCATGTCTGAATCGACAACTTCTCCCACCGTCTTCATGTCACCAAGTTCTTCTGCATCGAAGTCATCAGCATAAGCTGAAGTATCAACCTTCTGCTCTTTGCGGGCACGATCGACTTCCTTCTGCAGCTCAAGAAGCTTCTCATCTTCTTCAAGGCGTACACTTCTGTAACGCTTCATACCAGTACCTGCTGGGATGAGATGACCGACGATGACGTTCTCCTTGAGTCCTCTCAGCTCATCCTTTTTACCCGCAATGGCCGCATTGGTCAAGACCCTTGTAGTAGAAAGGAAGGATGCAGCAGAAATGAACGAGTCAACAGAGAGGGCAGCTTCTGAAACACCCTGCAAGACTGGGCGAGCAATAGCCGGTGTCTTACCCTGCTTCTTCATCTCTGCATTGACGCGGTCAAAGAGATTTTTATCAACACGCTGCATCTTGACGAACTGCGTGTCGCCTGCCCTGACAATCTCAACTTTTCTCAGCATCTGGCGGATGATGATTCCAAGGTGCTTCTCGTTGATCTCAACGCCCTGCATTCTGTAGACTTTCTGGATTTCATTGACAAGGAATGAAAGAACAGCATTCTCGCCAAGAACATCCAGAACCTCACGGGATGTCACAGGTTCATCGCAAAGCGGCTCACCTGCTTTCACTTCATCGCCTTCGCGGACAAGAAGCAACGCATCCTTTGTATATACCTTATGCGGATGGAGTGCACCAAACGCATCGCGGATTGTTACAGTAGTTGTAGAACCGTTAGCAGCACCAGCCTGGACAGACATGACAGTACCTGTCACGCGGGCCAGAATAATCGGATTGACTTTGTTCGATGAAGAGACCTTTCCATGTCTTGCTTCAAAGAGAGAGTCAACCTGAGGAAGACCACCAGCGATATCCTTAGTAGTTGTGCTATCCTTGGAGACCTTTGCGATGATATCGCCAGCCTCAACTCTTTCGCCCTTCTCCTTGACAACCATGTAAGCTCCACCAGGAATCTGATACTGGTTAAACTCTCCGGAGTCTGTACGCACAAGTACTGACGGGCGGAACGCACCAAGATGAGAACCTGGGACAACAACCATCTCAGTATCTCCAGCTTCATTGAAGATCCTTCTATAAGATTTATCTTCAACAAAGTCATTCATCTCTTCGACCATACCGCCTTCCTCAGCGATGATTGGCTCAGAG
>JADIMT010000077.1 GCA_017694595.1 Candidatus Ornithospirochaeta stercoripullorum
GTGTCATATTCGCGACAGTTTGCAATAACGCAGCTATATTCATCTCCTTCATCATCGAGAGATTGTTGTTCGAAGATGCTCCATCTGTACCAAGCGCAACATTGATGCCTTTATTCCTGTATGTTTTCACAGGTGCTATTCCTGAAGCAAGCTTCATGTTGGATGATGGGTTATGGACGACCGAGACATTCCTCTCTTTGAGAATTTCCATTTCATCTTCGCTTATGTGCACGCCATGCGCGACATAGCAAGGCACCGAGAAGACTCCGATGCTCTCGAGAAGTTCAGTTGGTCTTTTCCCGAATTGCTTTATGCAATCGTCGACTTCTTTTCTTGTCTCAGAAAGGTGGGTATTCATTCTCACTCCACGCTCTTTTACCCATTCTGTTGCAACTTCATAACAGCCTGGAGTTGATGTGTATATAGCATGTACAGCTGCGTCTAAACGTATCATATCGCTCTTTCCAATAGCATCTAGGAGCTTTGGAGCTAACTCTCTGATCCGGAATTTAGCGTCAGCTTCATCATTCATGAATGTCTGCCCGATAACAGCCCTCATTCCTGCTTCTTTGACAGCTCGGACGGTATTCCATGCATGGAAGTACATATCTGCAAAAACAGTACAACCGCTATCGATGAGCTCTAATGCACCAAGCCTAGAAGCCTGATAGACATCTTCATCGTTGAGCTTATCTTCAATCGGGAAGATCTCGGAAAGCCATAGCTGCAGGTTTTCAGCAGTATCTTTGTAATTACGCATCAGCGTCATTGCCAGATGTGTATGCGCATTCACGAAAGAGGGGAGGGCAATCATTGAGGAAGCATCAATTGTTTCATCAGCATCCGTGTCTATAGAACCTACAGCTTTTATAAAGCCATTTTCTATTAGGATGTTGCCTTTTAGAAAGTAGTCCCTTTCCGTCATCGGGATTATCGTTGCATTCTTAATCAGCGTTGTCATGCTGTGATTGTACCACAGTCGCTGAATTTAGAAGAGCCGCTTTTTGCGGCTCCTCGTTTACTTGACAAGATTTCTCTTGATTTTCTTGGTCGTTGTCATCTCCATAGGTTTGTCAACAAGGGTGATTTTCTCAATTTTCTTGTAGCCTACAAGATTGCGATTAACTTCGGAGACGATTGCCTCAATCTCACTTTGCAACTGTTCTTTGGAAAGTCCTTTGTCTTTGTAGTACTCTTCAGATGGATAAATGACTGCCTCGATGCATTCACAAGGAACGTCTTTCTTCATCTGGAAGCCTCTGATGAGAATCTGGTCAATCTGCTGATAAAGCTGGAACATGTCCTCAATCTCTTCAGGGAATACGTTCTTGCCGCCTTCTGTGACAATGATATTTTTAGCTCTTCCCTTTAGATAGAGATAGTTATCATTGTCGAGGTAGCCAAGATCGCCCGTCTTCAGATATCCATTCTCATCAAATAGTGCTTTTGTATTCTCTTCATCATCGAGATAGCCTCTCGTGATATTAGGTCCCTTGACGCGGATTTCACCGATTCCTTCGCTATCCTTGTCTGCGATGATCATATCGATGAATGGAAGAACTTTTCCTACCGAATCTACTTTGAAGTGCTCTGGAGGATTGAGCGTCAGTATAGGAGCAGTCTCTGTGAGGCCATAGCCTTGAAGGAAGTTGAGTCCTAGCTGCTGGTACTGCTTGAAAACCTTAGGAGAGAGCGGACCGGCTCCACAGATAAGTATCTTTGAGCTGTCAAGGCCAAGCTTTGATGTGATGTTCTTGTCAAAGAATGGTTTGAAAGGCGTTTTGCCAAAAGCTTTCTTGCACCAGCCGTTGAGCGTCATAAGCACTTTGACGATTGCGTAAGTCACGGCACCTTTCTCTTTGACTTGCTTGAAGATTCCTGCAATGACTTTGTTGTAGAGAAGAGGTATTCCCATGAATACAGTCACTTTGCCCATCTTCATGTCTGCAATCATTCTGGAAACGATTATTCCATGGCCGAAGATGCAGTCAGCTCCATGCTTGATAGTCTCCAAAAGAACAGCTGTACAGCAGTAGCTGTGATGAAGAGGAAGAAGTGCGTAAAGAACGTCTTCTTCTGTGACGCCCATGCCGTTTGCAGCCTGATAGACGTTCGATGTGATATTTCTATGCGAGAGTACAGCGCCTTTTTCGTTCCCTGTAGTTCCTGAAGTAAAGAGAATAGCTGCATCATCGTGTTCGCTGACATCAACTTTCTTTTCCAGTGCTTCTATCTCTAGTTCAGTGAATTTGATATAACTGTCGCTTTTTCCTTTCAGCATGGCTTTGCCGAGAAGTGAATCGTACCAGTTCCCACCGATTCCTTTCATCTTCTCAAGCACATCGAAATCGCAAATGGCAAATTTCACTTTCGCATATTCAGAAAGCCTCATGCATCTGTCCGCATGCATCTGATTGTCGATTGGAACAACTATAGCACCCGCGAAGAGTACTGCGAAATATGCGATTGCCCAGTCTGGACTGTTCTTGCCATTGATCAAGACACGATCACCTTTGCATATTCCGCTTGCTTTCAATAATGCAGCTCCTTGCATTATTTTACTATAGGCTTCTTTATATGTAAGATCTTTCCTGTCTGGTTCAAAAACTGTGAAGCATGGTCTTTCAGGAAAACGATAGAGCGCCATTTCGAAAAGCTCTGGGATAGTAGGCCATTCGCCTTTGACTATCTGTTTTTGTCTGAATTCCTCAATTTCATCCCAAGAATGCATTTGTGTCCTTACCTTATATGTATAGTTTTCCCTTACTAGTCAGTATTCACTATACAGATTTGTGTCAATTTAAGCAAATGTCAAAATGATTCAGGGGAATAAGATAGGGTCTGTAAGTATATCTTTGAGCGATGGGTATACTTTATCGGCTGTTTTTTCCAATCCTTCTTTATCGCCAGAGCCTGTCAGAACAGCAATCGTGTAACCAGCTTCACCAATACGCCCGAACTCCATATCGACAACAGTGTCGCCTATGACTGCAATCTCTTCGCTTTTGAGCTTGAATTCATTGCAGAACTCTTTTATTGCCCCTGGGTTTGGTTTTGTAGGTGTCTCTGAGTCTTTCGTCCTCAAAAAGGAAATATAGTCTTTTATTCCCATTTTAGAGAGGAATAAATCAGTACTTTCCGCGGTATCTGTTGTGACTATGCCAAGGATATAGCCATGGGCGTGGAGCTGCTTTACGGTTTCATGAACATCTGTGAAGTTTATTTTATCAAGATGGCTTGCTAGATTGAAATTCTCATGATTCATGATGCCTTGCACGCATTTCCATACTTTCCATGGATTCATGTGATAACGGAACGTAATGCGGAGAATCCTGATTGTTGCCATCAATAGCTGGTCATGACGGAAGATTATCCCATCTGGATATGTAGTGCCATCTGCTGTGATTCCTACGACTTTGCAGAAATCAGCGACGCATGATTTTTCTTTCTCCTTAGGCATACCGGCTTTGTAAAGGCCTTTTACTATGGCTTCAGATAATACAGGCCCCCATACTTCTCCATAGCGGAAAAGCGTACCATCTTTATCCATTATGATTCCCTTTATGCCGGCCATACTTAAAGCATATGCAAAAGATTGCGTTTTGGCTACACTGATTTAAAGAACCGGAGGCTGTCTTTGAAGCTTGTGGCTAATGCCAAGATAAATATAGGGCTCAGTGTAGGAGCAAAACGTGCAGATGGCTATCATGATATTGAGACAGTGATGGCTCTGATTTCTCTTTGCGATACCATAGAAGCGGATGTTTACCCTTCAGAACATACAGAAATTATTATTGAAGGCAATGAATCATATCTTGGCGGAAAGATCGATTTAATGGAAAAGGCGGCACGTTTTTATTCAGAGATTTCAGGTTGGAAGTTTTCTTTGCACTTGAAGATTGAAAAGAATATTCCTGTTATGGCTGGCCTTGGTGGCGGTTCTTCAGATGCCGCTACTGTGCTGTCTTATCTTGACAGTCTTTCGCCACGTCCATTCGGCAGAGAAAGGCTTGTATCGGTCTCACAGGCTATTGGCTCCGATGTACCTTTCTTTGTTTCAGGTTTTAAAGGAGCTTATGTGACAGGGCGAGGAGAAGTTGTAAGGGAAGATGAGGTCCCTTCTGGAGCTTCTGTCCTGCTCTTCTTTCCCTCAGGCGCGGTCTCCACGCTTGAAGCTTATAGGAAGCTCGATTCAATAGAGAGGGAAATAGGGCATATAAAACCGCTTTGCGGACGTTGGCCTGAAAAAAAAGATTACCCTAATCATTTTGAACTTGTCCTTAGCCGCTGTGCTCAAGATGTGATGCCCTCTGAAGTTATCGCATCCGGGACTTTTGTATCTCTTACAGGTTCTGGTTCAGCCTGGTATGCACTCTTTTCTCCAGAAAAGTCTATCAAGTTTGACAATCCGGAAAAATATGGTATTGTTTCCGCATATATCATATAAATGAAGGCATATTTTTGCCGGGGATTGGGGTACATGGAGATTACTGATATTAGAATCAGGAAGGTCGAAGGAAATGATAAGCTTCGCGCTTATGTCACTGTTGCTTTTGATGATGAGTTTGCTGTCCATAACATCAAGGTTATAGAGTCGCAGAATGGATTGTTCATAGCGATGCCTTCAAAAGCTTCTTCGGACGGGACATATAAGGATATTGCACATCCTATAAACACAGCCTTCCGCGAAAAACTTCAAAAAGCTATTCTTGAACAATATACAATTCAAGACTTGCAGTGAGTTCAACTTTCTGATAGTTTTCTTTCCTGTTGTTGGGAAGTCGCCAAGTGGTGAAGGCACCGGGTTTTGATCCCGGCATTCGAAGGTTCGAGTCCTTCCTTCCCAGTTAGCACCTTGCAGAAAATATCTAGCTTATATATCATCTGTGGGCGTGCTTAGGCACTTTATGGTAATCGGCAAGGCCGATGAGAGTATAAGGAGAAAAGTATGGACGACAAAAAGACGCTCAGCGCTAGAGTCAGAACTGCTGATTTCGGTTCAGCAGGATCGAGAAGACTTCTCAGAAATGGTGAGATTCCTGCTGTTATCTACGGCAAGAATGTTCCGCTTCATGTCATTGTCAATGCACATGAGTTCGAGATGAAGAAGTCTGGTTTCAGCGAATCGACACTCATCTCACTCAATGTTGAAGGTGAAGCAAATCACAATGTTTTTGTGAAGTCATATCAGGAAGATCTGCTCAACCGCTGCATTCATCATATCGATTTCTATGAAGTTACAGCAGGCCACGTTGTACGTACACACGTTCGCATTGAGCTCGATGGCAGCCCAGTCGGATGCCGCGCAGGTGGTGTTCTTGATCAGGTTATTCATGAACTTGAGATTGAATGTCTGCCAAAGGATCTGCCAGAGGTTATCAAAGCAGATGTTTCCGCGCTTGATCTTAACGAGGCTCTGCGTGTTGACCAGATTCAGCTTCCTGCAGGCGTTAAGGTTCTTGAAGATCCTGAAGCAACAATTGCGACTGTCAGAATGGTTAAGGAAGAAGCTGCGCCAGCAGCTGATGAGGCAGCAGATGCCACAGCAGCAACAGATGCTACAGCAGCTGCAAGCACAGATTCTGCAGCAAAATAATGGTTGTCTTTGGCCTGGGAAATCCTGGGGCCAGATACAAAGGGACGCGGCATAATGTCGGGTTCGAGACAGTAGAGAAGATAGCAGCGCTAAAGGGTATGAAACTCCGGAAGCGCTGCTTCTGTCGTTATAGAATCTCGTCATCGCCATCCCTCGTGTTAGTTGAGCCCCTGACATATATGAATGCTTCCGGTGAGATTGCCGCAGATTGCATCGAATCAGACGAGGCTGTCATTGTCATAGTCGATCAGATGGATTTGCCTCCTGGAAAGATCAGAATTAAGCGTTCTGGCTCTTCTGCAGGGCATAATGGATTGAAGTCCATGATTAGTGCTATCGGACCTGATTTCATCCGTCTTTATATTGGAATCGGACGGCCAGAGGAAGGTATTGCTGTTCCAGATCACGTGCTTTCACGTTTTTCCCCATCTGACAGAGTTCTTGTTGATAAGGCAGAGGAAAAAGCGGCTGCAGCTGTTCTTAAGCTTCTTGATGGAGAGGATTTCAACCGTGTCGTACAATGGGCAAATTCCTGACTCACTGGTAATTCCTCCTGGAAAGCTTCTATTGGCTTTCTCCGGAGGTTCCGATTCTCTTTTTTTAGCGTTGATGCTTTCCATGTTTGCTCCTGGACGCGTAGAGGCTGTTTATGTAGATCATGGGTTGAGAGATCGAAACGAACTGGAAAGGGAGGTTGCGCTGAACAGGAGCAATGCCGCTGCTCTTTCAATTCCGTTGTCTGTAGAAACTGTGGCTCCAGGACAAATCATGAAGATAGCAGAGAACGAGAATATAGGAGTGGAGGCTGCCGCCAGGAAAGAACGATACAGGATTCTCTTTCAGAAAGCCGAGGATGGTGGATTCAACTATATTCTTACTGCTCACCATAGAGAAGACCAAGTTGAGACAGTTCTGATGAGAATGCTCGGGAACGCACCTTTCTGGAGTTATCAGGGGATAGTGAGAGATGAAGGACGCCTTTGCAGGCCTCTACTTGATGTTCCCAAGGCGACGATCATGCAGATCCTACAAGCAAGTGGTTTAAGATGGTCTGAAGATTCTACCAATGAAGATACGAACTTTCTTAGAAACAGTATCAGACATAAGATTATGCCATTGCTTTCAGAGACTGAACGCTGTTGTATTTCCCATATAGCAGCAAACGTAGCTTCGCTTCGCCGACGTTATCCATCCCTTTCGTTTTCGAGAGATGGAGGTTATGTCCAGATTGATAGATCTGTTTATCTTGATGCTTTGCCATTCCAGAGAGAGGAATTCATCTACAGCGCTATGCAGAATGGAGGTTACGCCGGTCGTGTTTCTCGTCGTCTAGTCGAAGCTGTTACAGAAAATGCAGCTTTGGGTA
>JADIMT010000011.1 GCA_017694595.1 Candidatus Ornithospirochaeta stercoripullorum
ATGTGGGGCAAAAGCTCTGGGACTGGATGATAGAATCGGTACATTGGAAGCGGGAAAGGAAGCTGACATCACTTTAATAAACACAGCTGACGTGAATGTTGCACCTGTAAACGACCCATTCTCAGCTGTGGTTTTCTCTGCAGACAGGAAAAATGTAGATACTGTATTCTGCCGTGGCCGAAAACTAAAGGAAAATGGTATGCTTCTCACATTAGATAAAGATGAAGTAATACATAAAACAAAAGAAAGATGGGAAGATATCCTCAGGAGGTAAAATATGGGATTCTTTTTTGACAAAGATATCGAGGCACGAGTCCTCGATAGCAAATCAAAACGCAAAGTGCTTGCGCATGACAAAGATCTGATGGCATGCCACCTCTACTTCGAAGCTGGAGGAATCGGCACACCTCATACACATCCGCACACACAGATTGCGTTGATCATCTCTGGAAGATTCGAGTTTACGCTCGATGGCGATACAGCTGTTATGACAGCGGGAGACAGCGTTTATATCCCTGGAGGCAAAGAGCATTCTCTTGTCTGCCTTGAGAAGGGTGAACTTATTGATATTTTCACACCAGAGCGTGAGGATTTCATCTGATGGGAGCTACCATCACTGTTAAGGGAGTGGGAATTTCCAAATTCCCACCCGATACAGCACTGATCAAAGCAACAGCTGACAATACGGATGACTGGGGCAACAGCGCTATAGCACATACAGCTACAATAATCGCAAATGCCAAGGAAAAGCTTGAGAGAGAACAATCCATACTTCCTCGTGATATCATCACAACACCGATAAAAATCACAATCGAAGACCACGATAATCTCAACATAATCCATCACGAAGAGAAAGCAAGCCAATCAATCATCGTGAATATTATGGATCTGAATAGAATCGCTCCAATATACTCAACGCTGTCAGCTATCAGTGGTATACATCTCAACTCTCCAGTAGTGAAACGGATCAAAGATAAAAACAAATTTGAAGATGAAGCACGGAAGAAAGCTTTTCTTGATGCGAAGCGCAAGGCTCAGACATTCGCATCTGCCGCAGGGTGCAAAAAACTCGAACTCAAAGACATAATAGATGATGGCTACGAAGAAGGAACAGATGAGGATGAATCTGAGAACATGCTCTTTATCAGATATTCCATCACTGCAATCTTCAACGCTGAGTAATCTTGGACATGGACAGAAACATCACTGACTCACTAAGAACATTACGAAACAGAAAACTGCGGACTCAGCTTATCCTTCTGATTCTTTCATTGGGAAAGGACGAAAAAGATACAGTCATTTGCAAAACAATCCGGATATTAGATAACACTGTCGCAAATGCACCAGTCAGAGTCGAAACAAATCATCTCTCATTTACCGTGACAGTACCATCTAGGCAAGCCTAGAGGCTTCCATGGAGTATCCCTGGGCATTTTTCCTCGTTCACTGATGCCTTGCTTCTTAGGTGCATTGCTGCACGGTCGTCCACATTGGGCATCTCCGGAGGCTTAACTTCGCCAGCGTCCCTGGCTAAGGCCTTCAGGCCAAAGGATTCAAGATTCAGGGCTGCATTCCAGTCCCGATCATGTCTGGTATGGCACACGGGGCATTCCCACTCCCTGTCACGGAGCGTGAGGCCTTCATTGTGCCAGCCGCATATGGAACAAGTCCTTGACGATGCGAAGAACCTATCCGCTGTCATCAGCGTCTTCCCATACCAGAGACATTTGTATCCAAGCTGCCTTCTAATCTCGGAGAATGACGCATCCTGTATGTGCTTTGCAAGTTTATGGTTCCTCATCATTCCAGATACGCTTAAATCCTCGATGACTATAGCATCTGCTTGGCTATCGCAGACGATGCTTCTCGTCATCTTATGTATCGCATCCTTCCTGATGTTGGCTATCTTCTCATGAAGCGCTGCTATCTCAATCTTCAGCTTCTTCCAGTTCTCAGAGCCTTTGCTCTTCTTCGCCAGGAGCTTCTGCTTGCACTTCAGGCGCTTCCCATAATGCCTCAGCGTTCTTGGATTCTCGTACTCTGTACCGTCCGAGCATACAGCGAGACACTCAAGGTTGAGGTCGATGCCAAGCACCTTCGGCTTATCCGGCACGAAAGGTGCAGGAAGCTCAGCGCCGTCATCGAAGAGGCATGAGGCATATCCTGCACCTGAAGATGTCACAGTCACAGTGATGTTCTTGAGTTTTCCTACGGGCTTCCTGTGTATGACGGCATCCACCCAGCCGACGCCCTGTACGTATATGCGGTTATTGTCAACATCCACCTTTCCCCTCTGCGGGATCCTGAAGCTCTTCTTCGAGCAGTGCTTTGTCTTGAACCTGGGGTACTTCGCATTCCCCCTGAAGAATGCATTGAAAGCAGAGGAGAGATTTGCCGATACGCACTGCAGCGTCTGGGCAGGCGCATCTGAGAGCCATGGGAAAGCCGGCTTGAGGATATGCGCAATGAAATGCCGTATGGCTCTCCCCGCGCCTCTTATAGGACTTGGAGCAGTATTCCAGAAGGCGATTCCAGACAAAGTGGCAGCAGCCAATGATGCGTGTCATCATCTGCATCTCGTCATCTGTTGGATTAAGCCTGTAGCGGTACGCCTTCTGCATGAATATATTCTACCACAGGATATGGGATTCTTATGGCTTTGCTATACGAAACCAGTCAGTTTTCTCCTCATTCAGCCACTATGCGAGTATAAGGAGGTATCTGCGGAAATATTTATATCATCTCCCTGCTTCTTTCCTGCCTGCGTCATTTTTCCATCTCCGCTTTCCCTAGCTCGCCTGCCCACTCAAAACCTTTCTTAGCCATGAACACTGCTATTATCTCATTGATGACAGCGGCTGCAGCAATAGTTCCCTGGATGATTTTTGCACATTCTGGCGCAGATGGAGCAAGAACTGATACCGCAATCCCTGTGAAAACCAGAGAAACACCTGAATGCGGAAGAAGCGTGAAGCCAAGATAACGCCTGACAGTCCGAGGAGCTTTTGTGACTGTTGCTCCGAACCATGCTC
Organism: Candidatus Ornithospirochaeta stercoripullorum; assembly: GCA_017694595.1. GTDB lineage: Bacteria > Spirochaetota > Spirochaetia > Sphaerochaetales > Sphaerochaetaceae > Ornithospirochaeta > Ornithospirochaeta stercoripullorum. Next base: position 3,033 of record JADIMT010000011.1, read on the forward strand.
CTGCATACTTCCCGACAGCTCTTGAGATGATGTAAACAGCGGTATAGAATCCCGCTCCGAATATCAGATGATAATCAAGCGGAGCAGCCAGGTCCAAGATGACGACAATCATGGCAAAGCCTATCACGGGATTCATGATCCTCATAATCCCATCAAGCTTATCTTTGTCAATCATGTTGGCGAAAACAGCTGAATATGACATGCCAATCAGCATGAAATTCAGTACAGGAACGGTAAGCATATTGTTAACAACAAACCCAATTGCAGCTGAAAGCAGCAGGAAAACCAACATCAGAACAACAGCTGATGATATCTTCTTAGCGTGTTGCAGGACCTTCCCTCCTATAAATCCTGTAACGAGTCCTATGATGACAGGGAGAAAGACAAGGAAGAGCATAGCAGTGACAGGGATATCCACAGAAGAGATATGAGCTGACGTAATCGCAATGACAAGGAAGAACACCAATGCCCCGAACAGATCATCCAGAGCAGCCATCGGTATCAATGTACGTGTCACTGGTCCATCAGCTTTAAGCGAGCTGACTACTGAAAGAGATGGAGCTGGCGCTGTCGCAAGCGCGATGCCTGCGAATATCAAAGCAAGATACAGTGGGATATCAGCAACAGCGAACAGGATGCCGAACACCAGCGATACTATCATGAATGTGCCTAAGGATTCCGTGATTGTCGTTATGACTATCTGCTTCCCGGCTTTCTTCATCTCTTTCCAGATCATCTCTGTTCCGATCATCAGGCCGAAGATGCATTCGAGTAAGCTTTCAGATGCACCGAACCACGCTGAATCCAGTACAGAAGAACTGAGGAGATCAAGAGCATGAGGCCCAATTGCAATACCAGCAACAAGCCACCCGAGAATTGAAGGCAACTTCAGTTTGGCAACCAACTTTCCGCAGATGAAGGCAATCGCTATTGAAACGAAAAGCCTCACGATATCAAGAAGCATCTATATCCTCCATGTCATAAGCGACTAAGGCATAACTATGTACAAAATATAGACGGCATCGTCTATATCATCTCTATGGAGTTCTCATGTATATTAAGTTCGCTATTTTCATGCGAAAGGATGGTGAACACGTTTGACTTTGATGCTATTATGTCGCGCATGAAAGAAAACAAGGCATTACTTCTACTTCTTCTCACATCGCTGATCTGGGGTTTCGCATTTGTTGCGCAGTCAGTCTCATCAGAGAGCGTGGGACCTTTTACATTCAATTCAATCAGAATGCTGATAGGAGCTATCGTGCTCCTGCCTTTTGCCATCCCCTATCTGAGGAAGCACAAAGGAGACAAAGCATATCTCAGGAATACAGTGAAAGGCGGAATCCTCTGCGGACTCTGTCTCGGCGCAGCTTCTGTCACACAGCAGATGGGAGTCTCTCTATCTGGAGCTGGCAAAGGTGGATTCATCACCAGCCTTTACATAATATTCGTGCCATTCATGTCAGTTTTTACAGGACAGAAGATAAGAAAAGAAATCTGGTTCAGCGCTGCAGTAGCACTGATCGGCATGTATCTCCTGTCAATAGGCGAAGGTTTCACAATCTCAGAAGGAGATCTATTTCTGATACTCTGTGCGCTGCTTTTCGCTCTCCACATCATGGTGATAGACAGCACCGGCAAGGAAACAGATGGTATCGTGCTCTCATTCTTCCAGTTCCTCACAGCGGGAATCCTGACAGGAATCGGCATGATCTTCGAGAAGCCTCAGCTGGCGGCGCTTCAGGAAGCCTGGCTTCCGATACTCTACGCAGGTGCGCTCTCATGTGGTGTTGCCTACACGCTCCAGGTCGTCGGACAGCGCTATGTCAGACCAAGCCGTGCAGTCTTTGCACTTTCTCTCGAGAGCGTCTGGGCCGCAATCGGAGGAGCTCTCATCCTCTCGGAAAAGCTCTCTGCAAAGGAGCTGACAGGATGCATCCTCGTCTTTGCAGCAGTGCTTGTCGCAGAACTTGCACCTCAGAAAAGCTCTACATAAGTCTTGCCCATTCCCCCATCCTCGGGACGGGCAAAGCGATAATCCTTAACTTCTTTTCTCTTTTTCAGATACTCATGTATACCGCGTGAAAGGATACCATCACCATAGCCGTGGATGATAGAGAAGCTCTGAAGAGAGGAAAGAAGAGCTGCTTCAATCTGGTCATCAAGCTTACGAAGTGATTCCTCAAGCGTCATTCCCCTCACATCGATTGTGTAATCAGCATGGCGCTTTGTCCCATGATAACTCACACCTGCGCTCTTCTCCTCTGGTGGTGCATGATGCACCATGCTTCTCTTGATATCCATCTTCAATCCATTGTCGAGAAGCACAGTGACAGTGTTCTTCTGAATCGCGATTACACTCCCTTTCGCCTTGGCGCTGCCACAAAGCACTCTGTCCCCTTCAAAAAGAGGCACATCATCGGAGACAGGCTCATCCTCTGTGACAAGCTTCTCCTCTTCTGAAAGCTTGTCTTCAATAGACTTGATATAAGTCTTGACCTTCTTTGTCTTCTCCTGTGTCAAAGTGCCTGTACGGACTTCCATTACAAGACGCTCAAGAAAACTGCGTGTGGAACTGAGGTATCGGCTGATTTCCCTGATACCTTCCTTTCTCAGCTCATTCTCCTTTTCCTGCACATTCTTCTCTTTCTCTTCAAGCTCTTTTGCAAGCTGCTCTTCCCGTCTCTTTTGCAACGCCAGCTCTGTAATCTTTCTGTCGAGTGTACGTTCTTTCGAGATAAGAGCTTTTATGATACGGCCAGAATCGGCATCCCCTCCCCTAAGCTCTGCAGCAGCCATCTCCGTAATCTCGCGAGGCATCCTCATCCTCTTAGCTGTCGCGAGTGCATGGCTGTCTCCTGGTATACCTTCAAGCACACGGTAGGTAGGCATGCCAGATCTCTCATCGAACTCCATCGATGCGTTCATCATATTGTCTTCAGAATACGCATAGCTCTTCACCGCAGAGTAATGGCTGGTGATGCAAGTAAGAGATGCATGGCTGGCGAAGTATTTCAGGATGGCCCTTGAAAGTGCCGCGCCTTCCTCTGGATCCGTCCCGGAGCCAAGCTCATCGAGCAATACAAGAGATTCAGAGTCCATGGTCCTTGTCATCTCCGCAATATTCTTCATGTGCGAAGAGAATGTGGAAGCACTGTCGAGAATCGATTGCCCATCCCCTATATCAGTATAGACAGAAGAATAGACAGGAAGCACGGACTCAGGCTCTGCGGGGATATAACCTGCTATCTGGTTGAGCAATGACAGCAGCGCGATAGTTTTCATCGTAACTGTCTTTCCTCCAGCATTGGCGCCTGATAGGACAAGAGCCCTGACACCTTCTGGAAGCTTTATGGAGACAGGTACAGCTTTATCCCCGAGAAGCGGATGGCGTGCAGCGACAAGAGAAAGTGTCTTTCCTTCCCTTGGATGAGAAGCCTTTACACGTTTTGCCCAAAGCGCAAATGAATAGTGAAAATCAAAATCTATGACTTCCGCAAGCATGGCTTTCAGTGCCGGGAGAAATGAGCGGACGCTGTCAGAGAGCATATGGAGTATACGCATCTTCTCAGCTCTTATCCGTTCTTCAGCTATAACAGCCTCATTGTTGAGAGCCAGCAACCCCTCAGGCTCCGCGAAAAGCGTATTGCCAGATGAAGATGAACCGGATATGAAGCTTCCAGGAAGCAGCTTCTGATCGCTTCGCATGGGAATGACAACACGTCCGCTGCGGAACATAGCTTCACTCTGCTGAACAAGATTCCTGTGTTCCGCTATAAAGCGGGAAGAAAATCTGACTCTCTCAGCTCTCACCGCATCGCGTGCTTTGATCAAAGGCAGAAGTCTCGGATGGTCATCCCTCACATCTCCTTCTGAATCAAGGGACGAGAGTATCTCATCAGAAAGTGCTTTATCGCCTTCTTTCACCTCATCTTCCTTTTCCAGAAAGCGCATCATCGTGATATAGGAATGTATGAACTCTCCCGCTCTGTAGATTGCTTCGCCAGCAAAATCCTGATGAGTATTCTCCGCAAACTCGAATAAATCAGAAATGTATGGAAATAAATCCGGAGTCGGACCTGAAAGGAGATTAAGATATTCCTCAATCTTATTCGCCCTTTTCTGTATAATTCCCCTGTCAGAGACTACTAGCGCAGACGTTATTGCCTCTCTTCCTTCAGGAGACAGTGCTCGCTTCCTTATATCATCCAGTACTTTGTCCAGCTCTGTATCACGGACTGTTCGTTCATCAATCATTTTCGGTTCCTGAGATAAAAAGGCTTCCTGCCATCAAGCGCATCGAGAATTCGCAGATAGCTCTCATACCTGTCTTCATCAATTATGCCTTTATCGACAAGAGAAGGGATAGTGCAGCCATCCTCTCCTCGATGCAAACAGCCAGAGTAAAGACACTCTGAGGCAGCGAACTCCGGGAAAGCATCCGCGACCATTCTGAGATCCTCAAAAGGCACTTCAATCTCTCTCACGCCCGGTGTATCAATCACTGCGATATTACCAGACTCGATATATAGCGAATGATTTGTCGTATGCCTGCCCCTGTTGAATTTCTCCGATACTCCACGAGTCCTCTGCCCAGAACCCATAAGGGAGTTTATCAGCGTGGACTTGCCTACTCCGCTCTGCCCTACGAAGGCAGTTATCTTCCCCTCTAGCATCGCTTTCAGCTCATCAAGTCCTTCTCCCGTTTCGGAAGAAACCAAGATAGTCCTGAATCCTATATTCTCATAGAGTGAGAAAGACTCATCAACGCCCTGATCGATTTTATTCATCACGATGAGGATCTCTGCATTTCTTGAACATGCAATAGCTCTGTCAAGAAAGCGAGGCCTGAATGGCGGAGATGCAGAAGAGACAACAATAGCGCTCTGATCCTGATTAGCTGCTATCGTCTGATTGCAATTTCTTTTAATATTCCAGCGAGTGAACGAGCTTCTACGCGGTTCGACAGAGAACAGCAGTGCTTCATCTTTGGAATATGGCTCTCCAATAGCTATATCCCCGACAGCAATCGGGCTGTACTCTATCTCATCAGTCTTCAGCACTTTCCCCTTTATCCTGGCTGTATAGATACAGGAATCATCAAGTGAATATGCTGTATAGATATTGTTAATCGCTCGTCTAATCTGAAAACGCATCAAGACCTTCCATAAATAGATTATCAAAAATTATGCTACTTTGCCTAATAGATAAAAAGCAAATAATAAATTATAT
>JADIMT010000078.1 GCA_017694595.1 Candidatus Ornithospirochaeta stercoripullorum
CCTTGAGCGCAGTGATATCGAATCGGTTGTAATCGCAACTGATGCTGGAAGGGAAGGTGAGCTTGTAGCCCGCTGGATTCTTAAGATTGCAGGCTACAATGGCAAGATGGAAAGGCTCTGGATTTCCTCTCAGACTGAGAAGGCTATAAAGGAGGGCTTTGCGAATCTGCACCCGGCTTCTGATTATGATAATCTCTACAAAGCCGCTTCATGCCGAGCCGCTGCTGACTGGTATGTTGGCATGAATGTCACGCGAGCTTTGACTTGTTTTTACGATGCAAAGCTCTCATCGGGGCGTGTTCAGACTCCAACGCTTGCCCTGATGACGAGAAGGGAAGATGAGATTGAGGCGTTTGAAGGCAAGTATTATTATACAGCACGCGGTAATTTCTCGCTCTTCGCGGCTTCTTACTATCCAGAAGAGAATTCCATCCGCTTCACAGATGATGCGTTAGCAGAAGAGTTCGCAACTTGGAAGGACAAGAAAGGCTTTGTTAAGACAATGGTCACTGAAGAGAAGTCTGAGCCAGTTCCACAGGCTTATGATCTGACAGAGCTGCAGCGCGATGCAAACATCATGCTTGGTTTCTCCGCAAAGGAGACTCTTGATACTCTCCAGCGCCTTTATGAAGTTCATAAGATCGTGACTTATCCAAGAACTGATTCCAGATACATCACAGAGGATATCGTCTCAACTCTTCCTGAGCGTATCAAAGCGCTTTCGGAGACAATATTCTCGAGACAGGCTGATGAGTATCTTGCCAATGGCTTCAGAAAAGATAATCCACGCTTTGTGAACAACAACCTTGTCTCGGACCATCATGCTATCATCCCTACAGAAGAGAAAGTCAAACTCGATAAACTCTCTCCGGATGAACAGAAGCTGTGGCAGCTTATTGCGCTCCGCTTCCTGGAAGTCATCGGCGAGGATTATCTCTATAAAACAACTGTCTGCACTGTCGATGTCGATGGAAAGCTCTTCAAGACACGTCTCACGATTCCTGTCAGGAAGGGATATCGTTCTGTCTCTGAGAGCGCAGGTATCAAGACCGCATCTCCAGTTGTTGATGATGGGGAGAACAGCTTTATCCTCAGCAGCATGAAGGAAGGAGATGAAGTAACGCTTTCTGCAGTGAAAGTCAGAAAGAACGTTACAACGCCACCTGAGAGATACACAGATGCGACGTTGCTTTCTGCAATGGAGCATGCGGGACGCTTTGTTGAGGATGACAGGCTCAAGGCTAATCTTGGAAATGGGCTTGGTACACCTGCAACACGTGCTGATATGATTGAGAAGCTTGTTCAGAACAGGTATGTCGAGAGAGAAGGGAAGTACTTCGTTCCTACAGCTAAAGGCAGAGAAGTTGTGCGTCTTGCGCCTGAGGTACTCCGGTCTCCAGAGCTTACAGGTGAATGGGAAGGCAGACTTGAGAAGATTTCCAAGGGAAAGGAAGATCCTGATCTCTTCATCAAGGATATCAAGAAGATGGCTGCTGACCTTGTAAAGGAAGTCGAGAGGAGCGATAAGGTCTTTGCTCCGGTTTTCAAGGATTCCAAGAAGTGTCCATACTGTGGTTCAGAGATGATGAAGGCCACAGATCCAGATGGTTCCATACACTATATATGCCAGCGTCTTTCATGCCAGTATGAAGAGAAGGAAGTCAAAGTCAAGGTTGACACAGGCTCAGCTTCGCTGAAGAAAGTCCAGCAGATACCTGGTGAGAAAGTGAAGGTTGTCCTGAACAAGAAGAGTGCTGTACGCGTTCCGAAAGCTGTTTATGAGACAAAGACTGTTGTTGTAAGGGAATCGAAGAAGTCTTTCAAGCGTGATAGAACCATTGATGAGCAGAGAAGGCCTCAGCCTAAGCGCCTGTCTTCAAATGATTTCGGTGGAGGTACGATGGCTGACTTCTTCCGCCTCTCCAAAGAGAGACAGGAGAAGGATAAGGAGAAAAAGAAGAAATGATGGAATTCAGGCTTCATGACAGAGTGTATTATTCGGATACCGATGCAGGTGGTATTGCTTATCATAAAAGCTATCTGAACTGGGCAGAACATGGCAGGACAGAGCTTTTCCGCTCTCTTTTTCCCGACTCAAGCCAGTCAAAGCTTGCAGCGAGGGAAGGAATACTCAATGTCGTGAAGTCAATCTCCATACATTATCGTAAACCAGGACTGCTTGATGATGAGATTGAGATTATCACAACGGTGAAGGATGTGAGGAAGTTCTCCATAATATATGAACAGAAGATTATGAGAGGAGATGACATTCTATCGGAGCTCAGTGTCAAATCAGCGTTTATAAACCAGAAGACCAAACGTCCTGTCAAAGTTCCGGAGATGATAGCTGCAAGACTCAAGGAGGTGGCATTGTGAAAGAATATCTATATACGACTCGCGTATACTTCTCTGATACAGATGCTGCTGGACTTGTTTATCATGCCAGCTATATAGACTGGGCGGAGCATGGTAGGACTGAAATGCTGAAAGAGCTGGTTCCTGATAAAACCCAGGCAGAGCTTGCTGCAGGAGCAGATGGCATCCTCATACTTGTGCGTTCTATCAAAATCGATTATCAGAAGCCATGCTATCTTGATGATATAATAACAGTGCATACAACGATTGAAGAGTTTCGCAGGCTTTCATGCATCTTCCGACAAGTAGTAATGAGAGGAGATGAAGTGCTTGCTGATTTGCACGTGAGTCTTGCTTTTGTCAATGCTGAGACAAAGCGTCCTGCTCTCATCCCTGATTTCATCAGGAATGCTTTTTCAGAGTGAAATAGCACTTGCTTGATCTGCTGGAAATTATTTGATGAGTACCCGCGAAGAAGCGTGGATAGCTGTCATGCACTTGACTTGCATTCCATGAGAGAAGCTCTCATGGAAAAAGTGTGTGACGGAAAGGAAAAGATTTAGCCCTTGTTCTTCGCAAGCGCTCAGATTCATCTTCAAGTCAGCCCTTGATATCCTTCAGTTCAATAGGTTAGTCAAGCAAGGTGTTTTCATGCCTACGGGTTCATTCCGTCAGGTTCTTGACCTAATGAGCTTCCATCTATTCTTCTGATTCCAGCTCTGTGCTATAACACTGATTATGATTATCCATGGTTTACAGAAGATGACGCTTGTCGATTATCCTGGCAAAGTTGCTGCAATACTTTTTACAGGTTCCTGTGATTTCCGCTGCCCATTCTGCCAGAATGCTTCCCTTGTCCTCGATCCATCCTCAGAGCCGGAAATACCGGAAGAGGAGATTTTCTCATATTTGGAAAAAAGGAAGGGAATGCTTGAGGGTGTTGTCATGACAGGAGGGGAGCCTACTGTTCATTCTGACCTTCTTGAATATATGGATAAGATAAAGAATCTTGGTTATTCCGTTAAGCTTGATACTAATGGCTATAGGCCGGATGTGCTGAAGAAAGCTGTCTTGGGTGGCTATGCAGATTATGTGGCGATGGATGTGAAGAACTCTCTCTCAAAATATGCACAGACAGCTGGTATTAAGCATCTGTTTACTCCTTTGATTGAGGAAAGCATTTCTTTTCTCAAAGAAGGGCATGTTCCCTATGAATTTCGCACTACGGTTGTGCATGAGCTCCACTCTGATGAGGATTTTGACAGCATCGGAAAAATGTGCGAAGGCGCTGAAAGATTTTATCTGCAAACCTTTAGCAATAAGGGAGATATCATTGAGGAAGGGCTTACTCCGCCATCTCCCGATGATATGGAAAGATATATCATGATACTAAGAAAATATATAAAAAATGTATCACTAAGAGATAGGTAAGTACGCTACATATAGCGTAATAGAAGTTATATAACACTTTCTATTGTGTTTTCTGTTGCATAACTTGCATTTCCATGCTATCCTCTTTTCCAAGAAAGCAAAAGGAACCATTCTGGTTTCTGCCAATAGATAAGCTTTGGGTTTCAGATTCTGTTGGGTCTGGACTATTTTTTACTGAAGATATGCATAGAAAACTATGTGTTCTCGTTGATTAGAGGTTGAAGTGTACCAGGTAGTTAAAAGAGACGGAAAGACTGTTGCATTTGATATCCAGAAGATCTCGAATGCTATCAAAAAGGCTTTTGACTCTATCGAGAAGCCATTCGATGACAATGTCATTGATTTTATTTCCCTTAAAGTCACAGCTGATTTCTCCCAGAAGATCAAAGATGGGAAAATCGCAGTCGAAGACATTCAGGACTCTGTAGAGAAAGTCCTTGGAGAAGCCGGCTATGGCGATGTCGCTAAGAGCTATATTCTCTATCGCCGCCAGAGAGAGAAGATGAGGAATATGAAGTCGACAGTCCTTGACTACAAGAAGATTGTCGACAACTATCTGCAGCTCAATGACTGGAGAGTGAAAGAGAACAGCACTGTCACATACTCTGTTGGAGGTCTTATCCTTTCAAATAGCGGTGCTATCACGGCAAATTACTGGCTTTCCGAAATCTATGATGATGAGATTGCGAACGCTCATCGCAATTGTGACATCCATATCCATGATTTATCAATGCTCACAGGATACTGTGCTGGTTGGTCAATCAAACAGCTGATCCAGGAAGGGCTTGGTGGGATTCCTGGAAAGATCACATCTTCTCCAGCTTCTCACTTGGCTACTCTCTGCAACCAGATGGTCAATTTCCTTGGCATTCTCCAGAATGAGTGGGCTGGTGCACAGGCTTTCAGTTCCTTCGATACCTATCTCGCTCCGTTTGTGAAGAAAGATAACCTTACATATGATGAGGTCAAGAAGTGCATCGAAAGCTTCATCTATGGTGTTAATACACCTTCAAGATGGGGAACACAGGCACCGTTCTCGAACATCACCCTGGACTGGGTCTGCCCGGCTGATCTCAAGAATGTGCCAGCTATTGTCGGTGGCAAGGATCAGGATTTCACATATGGCGATTGCCAGAAAGAGATGGATATGGTCAACAAGGCTTTCATCGAAATCATGATTGAAGGCGACGCGGAGGGCAGGGGATTCCAGTATCCTATTCCTACATATTCCATCACGAGAGATTTTGATTGGTCTGAGAATGAGAATAACAAGCTGCTTTTCGAGATGACAGCAAAGTACGGTACTCCATACTTCTCGAATTATATCAACTCTGATATGTCTCCAAATGATGTGAGGTCCATGTGCTGCCGTCTTCGTCTCGATCTGAGAGAGCTGAGGAAGAAGAGTGGTGGCTTCTTCGGATCCGGAGAGAGCACAGGAAGCGTCGGTGTTGTTACTGTCAATCTTCCACGTATTGCATATCAGGCAAAAGATAAGGATGATTTCTATCGCCGTCTGGATAGGATCATGGATATCTCCGCCCGCTCACTGAAGATCAAGAGGACTATCATTACAAGACTTCTCAATGAAGGCCTCTATCCATATACGAAGAGATATCTTGGTTCCTTTGATAACCACTTCTCTACAATCGGTCTTGTAGGTATGAATGAAGCATGTCTCAATGCTTCTTGGCTTGGTGTCGACCTTGGTGATAAGAAAGCTCAGGACTTTGCAGTCGAAGTTCTCAACCATATGAGAACACGCCTCTCGGATTATCAGGAGGAGTATGGTGATCTCTATAATCTCGAAGCGACACCTGCAGAATCCACATCCTACAGATTGGCTAAGCATGATGTTGAGCAGTTCCCTGATATCATCACAGCTTCTGCCGATGATAATGCTCCATATTATACGAACTCGTCGCATCTGCCAGTTGGATACACTGATGATATCTTTTCAGCGCTGGATGTGCAGGATAGGCTGCAGACACTCTATACTTCAGGAACAGTATTCCATGCATTCCTTGGAGAGAAGATGCCGGATTGGAAGAGTGCAATGAAGCTTGTAAGGACAATCGCTGAAAACTATGAGCTGCCGTATTATACGCTCAGTCCAACATATTCGGTATGTTCAGATCATGGCTATATTGCTGGAGAAGTCTATAAGTGTCCTCATTGCGGTAAGCCGACTGAGGTTTATTCGAGGATAACAGGCTATTATCGTCCAGTTCAGAACTGGAATGTTGGAAAAGCTGAAGAGTTCAAGGAAAGAAAGACTTATGATGTCCCTAATTCGCATCTGACACATAAAGGTCCTCTGAATCCAGCTGCAGATCATCACGATGATGAGATAAGCACAATGATTGGAGATGACTCGGAGATGCTGCTCTTTACGACAAAGACTTGTCCGAATTGCCGCATTGCTAAGACATTTCTCGATAAAGCAGGACTGAAATACAGGGTAGTTGATGCAGAAGAGAATCCAGAGCTTTGCAAGCGCTTCAATATTCAGCAGGCTCCAACGCTCGTGTCATTTACCGATGGTATTGCGACTGTGATTACAAATGCCTCGCAGATTAGAACATTCTGTGAAAGCGCTGTCTGAAAAAGATTGCCAGATATTTGCAAGTGAGCCCTTCCGCTTTTGGAGGGGCTCATTTTAGAAAACATTGATTGCATTCTGAAACAAATGCTGGGCATTTATATCCTGGGCAATGAATTAAATCATGATACAGACAGGCTCTGCTTAATGCTGTTAAGCTCAGTAATGGACAATCCGGAGATCTCTGCGATTTTGGCAAGTGGGATAGTACCATCAGCCAGCATGCTCTTGGTCATATCCAGCTTCCCTTTGATTACACCTTCTTTCTGGCCTTCCTGTTTACCTATTTTGGTACCTTCTATCATACCGTCATTCCAGCTTGTCTCCCTTTCTCTCTTCAATACTTCATCGAACATGCTGCTCATGATTGCTATTCCCTCCTTCTCCATCTTCAGGAACTCCGTGCGCTCCTTGATCACAGTGTAATGCATCTTCTCCGGATCTGTACACTTCA
>JADIMT010000079.1 GCA_017694595.1 Candidatus Ornithospirochaeta stercoripullorum
AGACAGGTGTTCCCTTGTTGTCATCGACAGGTTGTCCGTTTTCAAAATCAAGCACATCTCCAGGTTTGACTGTGATAGCAGAGATTCCTTCTTCTTTCAGCATTCTTTTCTCCAGCTCTGTCGGACGATTGAGCAGAAGCAGTGTTGTGATTCCGCTATCTTTCAGCACTTCCACATCAGGGATTCCCGAACCAAGCAGGATCAGGGAATCTGCATCATATAGTGAGATTGTATCTTCAAGTTCCCATGTGCTGACGCTCCGTTCAGCTGCAATGACTGCATGGTTTCCATCACTGATCATATAGATTCCATCGTCTAACTGCTCAGCAAGCAGTCCATGCCATCGCTTATACCAGACATAATCATCAAGTATTAGCATATCGCGTCCGTCAATGAGGGCAAATCGTTCATTGTCACGCTCTGGAACTGCTATTGCCATTGCTGCGTATAAGTCCAGGGAAATGATAAGAAGAGCAAGTATGGACAATATCTTTTTCATAAATCCTCCCATCTGGATTATATTGTATTGGATAGTGAGTTGTACACCATGCCCTGTATGTCTAACCGCGCTTATTCGTATGATGGCATCAAGTGGTGTTGTCCTTGTTCGCTGTGCTGCGGGCCGTGGATAAACAGCTTTTCGGGTATGAGGAGTGATTCCAATCTGGCAACATCGGAGAGGAATGGGAGAAATCCTGCACTACCGTCAAACCGGAAAAGGAAATTGCATGGCTCATTTGAGCATATGAATACAAAACTTATATAGGAAGGAGGAGGCCGGTTTTTCTCCAGACTGCAGTATCTGGTGTGCATTCGGCTGAATTTTGATGAAATGAGAATAGTCCAGCTCTTGCTCTCGCTGTTTCTTTCAGCGGCATTTGTGTTTGATGCTGTGAATGATAAAGGGTTCCTGTTCTGCTTCTATGCATTGATAACACTTCTTTTAGTCATTGTCCTCGGTCCTGTTTTCACGACTATGTTCAAGACAAAGCTTCCCGATAGCCTGATCATTGTTGCTGATATCTTCGTCGTTTTCTGCATATACATCGGCAATCGTTTCGATTTGTATCATCGTTTCTTCGCTTATGACATACTTTTGCATCTGCTCTCCGGCGTGCTTATTGTATTGGCTTTCTATGAAGTCTTCTTTCCGCTCTCTTACCGTGAGTGCGTACCGCTTGGCGTACGTATCGTACTGATGGCGGTCATTGGACTGGCGGCAGCAGGCTTTTGGGAGCTTGCTGAGTACTTCTTTGATATCCTCACCGGATTTGATGTCCAGAGGAATCTTGTCGTTGATACAGAGCTTTTGGGAAAGACTTGGCAGAATCCAGGCTTGAGGGACAGCATGAACGATATGATCAATGGCACTATAGGGGGAATTATCGGGAGTGCTGTCATCTTCATTCGGGAACGGATGACAAGATGACATCTTCGGAGTACTCTGGATGTACAGATGGTAGATGTATTCATTCTCTCTTTTTTCATTTATTCAGTGCTGGGCTACATTTCGGAAGTCATATACTGCTCTATTCCTCAGAGAAGGTTTGTGAACAGAGGCTTTCTCTATGGTCCGTATCTGCCGATTTATGGCTTTGGCTCACTGATTGTAACTGTGCTTCTGGATCCTCTTGGAGAGTATCCTGTTGCTGTCTTTGTTCTGGCTTTCATTCTGACTTCATGTCTTGAATACTTTACATCCTGGCTTCTTGAGAAGTTGTTTTCCGTCAAGCTCTGGGATTATTCGAAGCATAAAGTGAATATAAATGGCAGAGTCTGTTTGCTGAACTCTACGCTTTTCGGTATCATGGGGCTTTGCTGTGAGTATCTTGTTCAGCCATTTGTGGATGAGCTGATTGCTCTTATACCAGATGATATCTGCCATATTATCGCTATGGCGATTGTCGCGCTTGTCGCATCTGATACAGCAATCTCTGTTGCAAAGATGAAAGCTTTCAAGGATACTCTTGCAAGAATCAGAGCACTCAGAAGCGAAGCTGAAGAACATCTTGCTGCTCTCAGAGGTGAGGGCAAGGCTGAGCTTGCTGAAGAGCTCAGGCTCAGGTTTGAGGCATCTATAGAGAAGTATAAGGATGGAATCAGGAAAACATCTGAGCACATTATGCGCTCGAATCCTTCTCTCTCTTCCCGCAATAAAGCTCTGGAAGCACAGCTTTCTATCCTGCGCTCGTGGAGCCAGGAACGTAAGGCTCTGAAGAAGAAGTACAAGGAAGATGTGGATGCTGTCAATAAAAGCCATATTGAGGCAATGAGGAAGAGTGGAAAATGAGTGAATATAGAAAGGTCTGGGATGAGGTCAAGTCCTGTGCTGGAGAGAGGAATGTGACACTTGTTGCTGTATCTAAATTCCATCCGTATGAAGCAGTTATGGATGCTTACTCTCAGGGTGCGAGGATTTTCGGTGAGAACAGAGTCCAGGAAATGCGCACCAAATTTCCTCCGCGCTCAGAGCGTCCAGATGGCATGAAAGTATATCTTATAGGACAGCTTCAGCGTAATAAGGTGAAGAAGGCTGTAGAGTGGGTTGATAGGATTGAGAGCGTGGACAGCATCCAGCTGCTCGATAAGATAGAAGCAGAGTGCAATGCGCTCTCAGTCAAGATGGATATTTTGCTTGAATTCAACAGCGCGGGAGAGGAGCAGAAGTCTGGTTTCCGCAGTGAAGATGAGCTTATCGAAGCGGCTTTGCATTCTTTGGACTGCCCCCATGTGAATCTGCTTGGCATCATGACAATCGGTCCACTTGGAGGCAACGATGAGAAGAACAGGAAAGCATTCCAGAGGACTTTGGATTTATATTATACACTGAAGCAGAGGATGCCTCAGATTTCAGTGCTTTCGATGGGAATGTCCCAGGATTGGAGAACAGCGCTTGAGTATGGTTCCGATGAAGTGAGGATTGGGACTGCGATTTTTGGAGAAAGAGCATGATGAAGCGTCTTTTAGCTCTCTTCATCTCATTGCTGCTCGTTATTGCTCCGCTTGCATCAGATCCGATTGCGTATGAGTATGAGCCATATGAAGAGGATGAGTTTCCTATCTGGTCGATGGAATTAAGGAGGGCAGAGACTATCTTCTTTGGTTCTCTTGTAATTACATTCCCTGTCGCTATGGGCATATATTCCCTGGCATCCACGCTTGGCATGCCCACTCCGCAGGAAGAGTATAAGCAAGTGTTGCAGCAGGCTCTGATAGCTGGAGGCCTCTCTCTGATAATAGCTGGAACCGATTGGATCATCGGGATGGTGAATGGTGAATAGGCACAGGAAAGAGCAAGTCACAATCGAAGTGACAGGTCGCCTCGATAGCGCTGTTGCTTCATCTTCTTCCATTCCCCGCTCTGTCTTCTCTTTGCCTTCTGTTTCCATCCTTCTCAATGGCAAGAGCGTCAAGAAAAGCGCGAAAGTGAAGGATGGTGATATAGTCGAGCTTGAATGGGATGAAGAGTTCTTCGATGGTATCGCCGCTGAAGAGATTCCATTGTCCATCATCTATGAAGATGAGGCGATCCTTGTGATAAACAAAGAACAGGGAATGGTGGTCCATCCTGGTGCTGGCGTGCATAGTGGAACGCTTGTCAATGCGCTTGTCTCACGCTATGGCGATGATTTCGCTTCATCCGATGATGAGAGGCCAGGCATTGTCCATCGACTCGATAAAGACACATCTGGAGTGATGGTGATAGCTAAAACCAGGGAGGCTCTGAATGCGCTTCAGGGCGAGTTCGCGTCACACAGCGCCGAAAAGCATTATCTTGCAATCGTCAAAGGTACGCTGCCTGAAATGCATGGCTTCATAGAATTGAATATAGAGCGCGATCCTTCGGATAGAAAGCGTTACAGAGCTACAGAGACCACTCGAGGCAAGAGCGCGCTCACAGAGTATAGAGTCGCAAAGCTGCTGGGTCCTTATACGCTAGTTGATGTCAGACTCCATACCGGAAGAACGCATCAGATCAGAGTGCACATGAAAGCTATCGGTCATCCAATCCTTGGTGACCCGATATATGGAGTGAGGGATCCACGCTATCCGGATGCTAGGCTGATGTTGCATTCGCACACTCTTGAGATTGCACACCCTGTATCTGGAGAGAGGATGAAATTCGAAGCTCCGCTTCCAGAACGTTTTAAGAAATTCCTTGAAAGCTAGATTGGAAAGGAACCTGTACCAGTCTCTGACTCGAATTGCAAGAGATCCTGATTGAGCATCTGTTCAATCCCTAGTTTCGATAACGTACCATGTCCCGGATAGAGAAGCGTTGAAGGCGGCAGCGTCATGATCTTCTTCTCCAGGCTTCTCATCAATAGTGCTCTTTCGACAAAGCTGTCTGTGGATGCGACTGAGCCAGAGTAAAGCGTGTCGCCTGTGAAGAGCGCGGCATCAATGAGGTAGGCTAGTGAATCGAGCGAATGTCCTGGCACATGCAGCGCTTTTACGCTCAGCGTTCCGATTCTCTTTGTCTCTCCGTCGTGGAAAAGCACTGTATTGAAGCCATTCACATTGCTTTCATAGGCATAAATCACAGGAGTATATATCTTCATAAGCGTACCGAGGCCGGCTGTATGGCTTTGATGCTTGTGGGTTATCAATACGGCGATGATATCATTGCAAGTATATGCGATAAGTTCCATCAGCTCTTTGTCGATATGGGCTGGATCCACGATAATCCCATTCCTGTTATCATCGCTGATCAGATATACATTCGAAAGTCCTTCTGCGGAGAAGTGCGATACTATCCTCATTCAGTCCCCCTTCCTTAGATAAGCTTCCTCTGGATTGGAGTATTTGAATGAAGTGTTCTTTGTCTGCGCGGACCGGAAGCTTGTGCGTTTCAGATTGCAATCCTCCAAGCTTGTGTCCACCAAGTGCGAGAGTGAGAAATTGCTATAGTAGAAGTCATTTCCTGAAAAGTCGCAGTTTTCTGTCTCGATTCCCATGAAATTCGTATGTATGACTGTCGAATCATTTATCGAGCACGATATGAATGTAGATGTTGCAAATGCTGAATAGCGCACATCCATGCCCTGGAAAGAGCAGTTCACAAAGAGGCAGCCATCAAAATACGATGAACGTACAGAAGTGTCTGTGAAAGTGCATTTGTCAAAGACGCAGAATGCGAGATTGACTCCAGTTATTTTCAGGCCTCTTGATGTATCCATGGATCTGAAATCTGCGGCGGTGATTGAGATATCACGGACGGCTGGTCCATTCAGGAACGCATCAATGACAGCTTTCTTGAGCTGTTCTTTATCGGGCGAGTGATGATAGCACCATCTACCTCCATTGAATGAATACTTATCGCAATCTGCGTGCTCACAGCGTTTGAGAGAGAACATATCAGAATAGTCGCCTCAGTGGATTTCTCTGTCAAGCTGTATTATGCGCTAGCATTTTCTGATGTATCCAGAATAGGAATGCAATGAGCTTCGTAGTGGTTCTTGATGTTTTTGAAGACAAAATTATATTTCAATAAATATTTAATTGATATTAATAATATTTAGAAAATATATGAACAATATT
>JADIMT010000012.1 GCA_017694595.1 Candidatus Ornithospirochaeta stercoripullorum
AGGAAGTAGATAGCTCTCTCGATATCATTGCATCTGAAAGCGAGGTGGCCGTTCTTTCCCAGATAATTCTTCTTCATGACTTCGATTTCCTTGTTCATGAAGATGGAAGAATTGCCATTCTTGATTTCCATGCCGAGCTTTGCAAATTCATCAGCAGCATTTGCAGCAGCATCTGCATCTGGCAGATTGATTCCGACATGTGCAAGCGTGAAGCCCTGGAGCTTGACTCTTGCTTCCTGGCAAAGCCTTGTGATCTCATCCCATTTCTCATCATTGATAAGATCTGCTTTGACCATCCATGAGCCACCGATGGCGAGAACATTTGAAGCTTTTGCATAATCCTGAAGATTATTGATGTTGATGCCGCCTGTTGTCATGAATCTGACCTGTGAGAAAGGACCTGAGAAGTCTTTGAGCATTGCAACTCCGCCTGATGCTTCTGCTGGGAAGAACTTGAGTACATTGAGGCCCATGGAAAGTCCCATCTCAATCTCTGATGGAGTACATACGCCAGGAACAACAGGGATATTGTGTGAAAGACACCATGCGACTGTTTCCTTGTTGAATCCAGCGGAAACGATGAATTTTGCACCAGCTGCTACCGCTTTCTCAGCAAGCTGTGGGTTGATTACAGTTCCAGCTCCTACAAGCATCTCTGGGTATGCCTTTGTGACTTTCTTGATGGCTTCTTCAGCTGCATCTGTACGGAATGTGATTTCCGCGCATGGAATACCACCGTCAATAAGTGCTTTTGCTAGAGGAACTGCTTTCTCTGCGTCGTCAATTTTCACTACCGGAACAAGTCCGATGTCATGGAATGTGGTAAAAAGCTCGTCTCTTGTCATAACTCTCTCCTTTTCCTGTTATCCTTGCTTAAATTGTATCACACTGGCAATTGAAATGGAACATTGTTCCACTCTCAACTTGACCGCTCTGGCTAGTGCTTATACAATGGCAATATCCTTATATATCATAATATATGTTACTATTATCGGATAGGAGGTTTCTGATGTCCAAGAAATATGTGACTTTCGGTGAAATCATGCTCCGCCTTAGAAGCCAGGAGCTTTATCGTCTCTTCCAGACACCATCTCTCGAAGCAACATTTGGTGGTGGAGAGGCTAACGTTGCTGTGTCCCTTTCCATTTTCGGAGAGGATGCTGTATTTGTGACAGCTCTTCCTGATAATGCTGTTGGTGAAGCTGCAGAGCGTGAACTGATGAAGTATGGTGTTGATACATCTGCTATCAACAAAGTGAAGGGAGGAAGACTGGGAATCTATTTCCTTGAGACAGGCGCAAACCAGAGACCTTCTCTTGTTGTATACGATCGCAGCGGTTCTGCAATTGCTGAGGCAAAGCCAGCAGATTTCGATTTTGAAGCAATCATGAAGGGTGCTTCATGGTTCCATACAACAGGTATCACTCCAGCTATCAGCCAGGGAGCAGCAGATTGTGCTCTGGAAGCTATGAAGGCAGCAAAGAAAGCTGGTGCTACAGTCTCTATTGACCTCAACTATCGCAAGAAGCTCTGGAATTATGGAAAGAAGGCTCCAGAGGTTATGAGAGAGCTTGTCAAATATGCTGATGTTGTTATCGCAAACGAGGAAGATATCCAGAAGTGCCTTGGCATCGAAGCTGACAGCGATGTGACAAAAGGTGAGCTTGATACCAAAGTCTATGAAGAGCTTGCTGCAAAAGTAAAAGAGCAGTTCCCTAACGTATCTGTAGTTGCTATCACTCTCCGCGAGTCAAAGAGCGCAGATCACAATGGCTGGTCAGCAGCACTTTCCGGAAAGACAGGTTTCTACCTTTCCAGACATTATGAGATTACAGACATCGTCGACAGAGTTGGTGGAGGTGATTCCTTCGCAGCTGGTATCATCTATGCACTGTCCCACTTTGATGATGAGCAGTATGCAATCAACTTTGCTGTCGCTTCATCTTGCCTCAAGCATTCAATCAGCGGAGACTTCAACCTTACACGTCTTTCTGAAGTTAAGGCTCTTTGTGAGGGAGATGGCTCTGGACGTGTCCAGCGCTAACGTAGCCTGAAGCTATCCCTGATTGGAACCGCCGCTTCTGGTCTGATTCCTGTCAACAGGACAGTGAAACAAATGAATCAGGCTTATGAGGCGGAAAAAAGAAAGCTGGTGTCAAAAGCATCAGCTTTCTTGCTTTTCAGTCTCTTTTTCTTTGCTTTTGTGAAATATGAAGATATCAAGCCCGGGCTATTGCTGGACTCTTGAGGAAATTGGCGTTAACCGCTCCATCCTTCGCTAACGCTTAGACAATCTGAAGTGACCTCCTTGGTTTTGCAGGATACGTGAATTCGGCTGCATACTGAGGAAAGAGAAATTCAACAGCATGTGCAGCCTTAGCACATGCAAGATGGAGGTCACTATGGAAACTATAATCAATGTTGGTGCAGATGTACACAAGGACACGAACAGCGTATGCATGTTCGACTGGAATGACGGATCATTCTTCGCAGAGGCTGTAATAGAGCCTGGAGTGGAG
>JADIMT010000013.1 GCA_017694595.1 Candidatus Ornithospirochaeta stercoripullorum
CTCTACGGAAGACCTTGCCATATGATGTATCCTTTTCATGCATACAGCATCTGGCATCTCTTACTGCTATGGTTAGAAATAATTTTGATTTTCAGCTTTTGCTACGGTTAGATTATTTTTGATTCAATGCGGCCACTTGCAATAAGAATTTTTCTATGCTAATGTAGCATCCGTTCGGAGGATTAGCTCAGCGGGAGAGCGCTTGCCTTACAAGCAAGATGTCACAAGTTCAATCCTTGTATCCTCCATAAGCCGGTGATGAGCCGGCTTTTTCATTGTCTCTTTAAGAAGGTTCAACATGGAAAAGAAGAACAAGCTCTCGCAACTTCCAGTAGTCTTCCTGCTGGCTATGCTCTGCTGCTTTTTGTGGGGAAGCGCTACACCTGCTATCAAAAAAGGCTACGAGATCTTCGGTATTGATAACTCCGATACCATCTCCATAATTCTATTTGCCGGAATAAGATTTTTCCTTGCAGGTATTCTGGTAATCATCTTTCAGTCAATCATGGCAGGACATTTCATCAAGCCGCAGAAAGGTTCATTTCCATTAATCTTCAAGCTATCACTTGCACAGACGATAGTGCAGTATTTCTGCTTCTATGTGGGCCTTGCCCACACAAGTGGCGTTGCTGGAACGATCCTTTCCGGGGCCAGTGGCTTCTTTTCCATCCTTTTAGTCTCAATCGTGTTCAGGCAAGAGAAGCTTACGATTCCTAAGATCATTGGATGCATAATGGGATTCGGAGGACTTATCATCATGAATGTATCCTTCAAGGGAGGAACCGTGTTCCACTTCTCGCTGATGGGCGAAGGGCTTGTGCTTTTATCAACAATAAGCCTTGCACTCTCTGGAATACTGGTGAAAGGATACTCAAAGCGCTTTGATGTAGTCATGCTTTCTGGTTATCAGTTCATACTCGGCGGCTTTGTCATGATTGCAGTCGGTCTTATTCTCGGAGGAAGAATCACGCTTGTCCCGCATTTCTCAGCTTACATGCTGCTGCTCTATATGGCTCTTATCTCAGCAGTCGCCTACTCAGTATGGGGCATACTGATGAAGAACAATCCTGTAAGCCGTGTATCTATCTTCAGCTTCATGACCCCGCTTTTCGGCGTGTTGCTATCCGCAATCTTCCTGGGTGAAGTTGAACAAGCGCTTTCAATCAACAAGCTTATTGCGCTTGTACTTGTCTCGGCAGGCATTTACGTGGTCAACAGAAAATACGGAAAAGACGCTGCATGACAGATGAAGCTCTCGGAGAATTAATGCTCTGAGAGCTTTCTTTTTAATCCAAGACTGCCCTGAAGATGACTCTTACTCATTTCGAGGAGAACTGCTCCCTGTCTTTCAGAATTACATCATGAGCCCCACCCTCTTTGATAGAAGTCGCACTGACAACAGTAAGCCTGGCTTTCTCTCTCAGTTCTTTGAGATTAAGCGCACCGCAATTGCACATTGTCGATTTAATCTTTGAAACAGTCAGAGAGACATTATCCTTCAAAGAGCCAGCATAAGGCACATAGGAATCAACACCTTCCGGGAAAGACAGCTTCTTAGCCCCTCCAAGATCATAACGCGCCCAGTTCCTGGCTCTCTGGGAACCTTCTCCCCAGTATTCTTTCAGATAGTTGCCGTTTATGTTCACCAATGCAGAGGGCGATTCATCAAATCGTGCAAAGTAACGGCCAAGCATTACAAAATCCGCGCCCATAGCCAATGCCAGAGTTATGTGGTAATCAAAGACGATACCACCATCTGAACATACAGGGATGTAGACACCTGTCTCTTCGAAATATCTATCCCTCTCTTCAATGACATCTATAAGAGCACTTGCCTGCCCTCGTCCGATTCCTTTTGTCTCTCTTGTGATGCAGATGGAACCGCCACCAATTCCGACTTTCACAAAATCCGCACCACATTCTGCAAGGAATCTGAAGCCATCCCTGTCGACGACATTGCCAGCACCGACCATTACGTTATCGCCATATTTCTCACGGATCCAGGATAGCGTTCTCTTCTGCCATTCTGAGAAGCCTTCGGAAGAGTCGATACAAAGGATATCTGCGCCTGCGTCAACCAGAAGAGGCACCCTCTCTTCATAATCTCTTGTATTGATGCCAGCGCCAACTATGTATCTCTTATGGGCATCCAACAGTTCATTAGGATTCTCTTTGTGCACGGAGTAGTCTTTTCTGAAGACAAATGATACAAGATGGCCTTCTGCATCGACAATCGGCAGCTGATTAAGCTTATTCTCCCAGATAATATCATTAGCCTCAGAAAGCGTAATGCCATCACAGCCTGTGACGAGTTTGCCAAATGGTGTCATGAACGTGCTTACAACTGTATCAGGGCTCATCCGTGATATACGGTAATCGCGTGATGTGACAACACCTTTCAGCAGTCCTGTCGAAGTACCATCGTCTGTGATTGCTATTGTCGAATGCCCTGTTCTTTTCGTCAGCTCAAGGACATCCTGCAATGTACTATCCGGGGTGAGATTGCTATCTGAAGTTACGAATCCCGCTTTATAAGACTTCACACGGCGGACCATCTTTGCCTCATCTTCCGCGCTCTGTGAGCCATAGATGAATGCGACACCGCCTTCCCTGGCAAGCGCCTCTCCCATCTTCTCGCCCGAGACTGCCTGCATGATAGCGCTCACCATTGGTATATTCAGATGCAGTCTTGGCCCTTCGCCTTTTCTGAATTTGACAAGAGGAGTCTTCAAAGAGACATTGTCGGAAACGCATTCCGCTGAGGAATATCCGGGAACAAGAAGATATTCGCTGAAAGTACGCGAAAGATCCTTGTAATAATAGGCCATGGAAAATCTCCTTGGCCTATTATTGCCACTTCTTCACTCAGCATCAACAATGCCACTGCTGTCAGAGAGAAGCAGTACTGCACTCGATAGAGCCTCAAGATGTACAACGAGACGTCCAGAAGCAATCTTCGCATCAGCATTGCCATACCAGACTTTCATCGAACGCGATGGAAGAGCGAAGAGATCTATGCTGACTTCCCTCTCCCTTGGGCATTTGTTCACAATAGCAAGAGCAGCCACTCCACTGGAAACTCGTACGATAGCGAAAGCCTCGTCATCAAGTGCTTCAATGCGATAAGCCGAGTACGCAAAGAATGGAAGCTTCCTGAGTATAGCCATGGCACGGTAGCATCCATGTACATCCATATCCCATTTGCCCTCATCCCAGCACATCGGATAGCGGGAAGCTTCAACAGAGCCCATCTCCCCATCGAGAAGATTCTCATCACCATAGTAAACAGACGGCATGCCAGGAAGCATGAAATAAGCAATGACTACACCGAGATAAATCGATTTGCTGAAGATAGCTTTATTGTTATGAAGGCGAGGCGTGTCGTGGCTATCGATGAGGTTCATCTGGAAATAGGCAGCCTGCGATGGCACCGAAATGATAGCATCCATCAGCCCTTTCACAGTCTCCTCAGCGTTCCATCCCTTCTCTCTTTCCGGATCATGGCCCCATCCACCTGTGAGGAATCTGTCACGCTCTCCCATCCAAGAACGAAGAGGACGTGAAGAGCCGTAGTAATTCATCGTGGCATCCCACATATCACCTTGCATGTAATCACAGCTGTCATCCCAGTCTTCGCCTACAAGATAAAGATCTTTTTTCACAGCTTTCAGATATTTTCGCACCTCGCTCCAGACATCCTTTGTCAGCTGATCGCGGCCAGCGCGTCCAAGCTCAGGGGAGACATCAAGCCTCCAGCCATCCTGGAAGAATGGAGGACGGATGTACTTCTGCATGGCAGAGTCTTCATTGCGATAGACTTTATCGCGGAGGGCTGATGAATTGTAATTGAGCTGTGGAAGGGTCTTCACACCAGCCCAGCAACGCGGTACATCACCATCGAAGTAATAGTAGCCTCGCTCTTCTGAGTCTTTATCCTCCAGTGCTTTCTTGAACCAGTATGAATCTGTTCCTGTATGGTTGATGGAGATATCGAGGATGATGCGGATACCCATCTCATGAGCCTTCTCTATCAGCTCTCTATATGCTTCATCACCGCCAAGCCGTGGATCAATGTGCATGAAATCGATAGAATCGTAGCGATGGACGGTACGAGCATCATTCATAGGATTGAGATAGATTGCAGTGATACCAAGTTCCTTGAGGTATGGCAGCTTACTGATGATTCCAGGGATATCACCATTATAGAAATCAAGACAGCGTGCTTCATGGAAGGATTTTGGAACTGAATCGAAAGCTGGCGTTGTTACAGTGCCACCATCAAATTCATACTCTCCTTCCTTTGCACCCAAGCTCTCATCTCCACGGCAGAATCTATCAGGAAAGATCTGATAGCAAGTTGAGCGCCCGACCCACTCCGGAGCATCCAGAGATGGGATTATCTCAAATCTGTCAGCGATTCGCGGCGTGTTTCTTGTCACCCCTGCTTTAGAGTAGTAATAGCTTATACCGTTATCGATGAAGACAAAGAAGAAGTGGAAGATATCATCTGATATTGTTATCGGAACTGTGGCAGAGAGAAGCTCCGCATTATTCATCGTTCCTCTCTTCTTCATCTCATAGCTGGAGAGAAGGCCATTATCATCATCAATACGGAGAAGCGCCGTATCAGGTATATGGGAAAAAGCACAAGAAATAGTTACGCTGCTTCCCTTTTCAGGAAAGAGCGGAGAAACAAAAGGTTCTGAATAGGAAAAAAATACTTTCATATACTGCCTCAGAAGGTAATATACAGCATCTAAGGCAGTATGATTAGTTTTATTTCGACTTAAGCGATGCAAGAACCGACTTCAGCACATCCTCAGGAGATGGAGAAGCATCGATATCAATGATATTGCCCCTAGCTTTGTAATAGTCAATCAAAGGAGCTGTCTCGCTTCTATAGACTTCAAGACGATGCATTATAGCTTCCGGCTTATCATCATCCCTCTGGATCAGAGGCTCCCCAGTCTCATCGTCGAAGCCTTCCCTCTTTGGTGGATTGGAAACGATATGGTAGATTCTGCCTGTAGATGGAGCAAGACGTCTGCCTGAAAGCCTCTTCACGATCTCCTCATCTGATAAAACAAAGTTAACGACAGCATCGATTTCATCCATTCCGTCGAGAGCCTCTGCCTGCGCGATAGTGCGTGGGAAGCCATCGAGGATATAGCCTTGAGCCGTGTCGTCCTTTGCAAGCCTGTCCCTGACCATTTCGATAGTCACTTCATCGGGAACAAGAGAGCCTGAGGCCAGAATGCCCTGAACTTTCTTGCCCAGTTCAGTGCCTTCCTTGATATTCGAACGGAAGATATCTCCAGTTGAGATATGCGGGACGTCAAGCTCTTTCTTGAGAAGAGCTGCCAGAGTTCCTTTTCCAGCCCCTGGAGGGCCAAGAAGCACAATATTCATTTTTCACCTCTGACGGAAAGTATAGCAGAATCGGACTCAGTTTCCCATAAAGAGGCAAGAGGTTTTGCATCTTCTTCCCATATTGTTTAGACTGTACATGAGGAATAAGAGTGAAGAAGGCGCTTTTTGCAATCATAGCTATCTCTCTGGCATTCTCCACATCATGCCACACGATCACAGAAGAAGAGAAAGCACAGGTATATATCATGGAAGGCTCTCGTCAAAGCGGGGAGGAGGCAACAGAAACCTATCTTTCCGCCCTTGAGGAAGTGGAGACGCCTTCAATATATTACAACCTTGCATACTCTTACCTTGAAGCTGGAGAGTATGACAAAGCGGCAGAGACAGCTGAAAAAGCAGAAGAGCTCTATCCTGAGTATCTCAGGTTCAGCTATCTAAAAGCATATGCATACAGAGCGGAAGGCAGAATCTGGAGCTATGAGAAAACACTGAGGGATATCATTGATAGAGATCCCGGGAATATCACTATCCGCGATATGCTTCTTGAGCACTATATCACAACTGGCAGAAAGCAAGATGCCGCAGCGCTTGCTGAAGAAACTCTTCCGTATGATCATGCCGATGGACTTGCGTTGAGAGCATTAGCCGGCAATAGCGCTTTCTTTGCATCAATTGCACCGGAAGAGAATGAAGAAGAAAAGAAGGAAAGGATATGGACGGAACCTCCATTCATATACATGCCTCTAAGCCTTCTGAACGGAGAAGCGGATCTCACTCTCCTTTAATCTTCTTCCACTCCGTTACAGCAAGTTCGTCACAGCGATTATTATATGGATTCTCCGCGTGTCCTTTGACCCAGACAAACTCGACTTCATGTTTTCTGACAAGCATAAGGATGGACCTCCAGAGATCTGTGTTAGGCACAGCTTTGCCTTTCTTGACGAAGTTGTTCTTTTCCCAAGAGTAGACCCAGCCTTTCGTCAAGGAATCAACAAGATATTTGGAATCTGAATACAGCGTGACATGGCAAGGCTCTTTCAAAAGCGAAAGCGAAGCGATTGCAGCCATCAGCTCCATACGGTTGTTGGTTGTCATCCTCTCCCCGCCTGAAATCTCCTTCTCGACTTCGCCATACTTTAAAATAGCGCCCCACCCCCCAGGACCCGGATTGCCAGAACAGGCGCCATCTGTGTAGATATCAACGGACTTCAAATGCAGACTCCCGTAATTATTTACCGGACACCTGTCTTCTTGATGATGTGAAAACCGAATTGCGTGCGCACTGGACGCGATACAGTCCCCGTTCCCATCTTTCTTACAGCGTTCTCAAAGGGAGCAACCATCTGTCCTTCTCCAAACCATCCGAGGTCTCCACCTTTAGATTTTGAAGGACATGTTGAATACTGCCTGGCAAGAACTTCGAAACTCTCGCCTCTCTTTATCCTTTCATACAGCTTCTCAGCTGTAGCCTGATCTTTAACAAGAATGTGACTTGCTTTGAATTCCACCTTCACTCTCCAGTATCATCTCCCGATAGGACCGGGATTCGTAATCAGCTCTATCAATGCCAGCTTTTGACATGAGATCGTCAATTTTCGCACGTGCTTTCCGTGCATCAAGGTCCGAGGCATCAAATGGCAGCAGGCTCTCAATCTCAAGGAACCATCCCAATGAATTGACATTAAGAAGCTCAATATGGCAGCCATCATCAAACCATTCCCAGCCATCCTTCTTTTTTATGAAGAAATCCTCATAGCCTAAAGCATGGAAAAAGGAAAGCGCGGCCTCTCTCTGATCATGCATCGCCCTGAACTCATACTCAGCATTGTCCTCGCCTTGCGGACCTGAGTGGGTCTTCTTCGTAGTGAACTCTACGATTCCGTTATAACAGCGCATGCGCAAAGCCTGGATGCTCTCTCCTGGACGGCGGAAATAATGATCACTCTTGTGCACTTCCCTTCCGTCTCCCAGACAAGAATCGAAATAGGTCTTCACATCATCATGCCTGGAAGCATGAGCTTTGATCTCAACTTCTCTCATCTCAGTACTTCCAAGGGAAAATCATGGACTTGAGAGATCTTGGCCCGACTTTCTCTCTTTCATCATAAAGAAGATCTTCCCAAGGGATATGCTTCCTGTCAGTATTCTCAGTCTCAAGATAATCATACTTGAACATCCTCAGCTTCATTGCATCCTGGCCAGCCAGCTGCAAGCCGACAACTCCGGGAATAAGGCCAAGCGTAAAGACTGTGATAGCGATGCATATCACGCTATAAAGCAGGAAGAAGAGAGAGAATGCCATGTTGTCAGCAAGGACTATCAGGCATTTCTTCAGCGTCTTCAGCGGTCTATCTGCAGGAAGGAGATTCATCAGCGGGAAATAATAAGGAAGAGCAAGGACAATCGCCACATCAATCCATACAAGCACGATACCTGCAATGCTTCCAGCAATCCCTCCAATCTGGCTGAACCAGAATGGAATGACAGGATAGAGCGTGATGACGAAAAACAGCACGACGGCAAACAGGAGCAGTGAATGCCTTATATTCCTCTTCAAACCGCTTTTGAATGCTGACCATGCATCATGCTTGTAATCTGAGTAATTGTGAACTACTTCAGCTGTACCACCTGCAATTATGGAGAAGAGCAGCAGAACAACTGCAAGCACAACAAAGCCAATCATCAGATGCATCGAAAGCGCAGCCATGATTATATAGATACTGACAAATGCCAGAAACATATACCCGATATTAAACAGAACCATGCCAATGAGGTTATCCCAGCCATCAAAAAAGGCTTTTTTAATGAAAAAACCAATCATATATGAAAATGTAAGCAATCGGCAGAGCATTTGCAACACCAGCTACTCAAATGTTGGAAATTTTAACGGTATTAGCATACTGTACCAATATAATTTTTATT
>JADIMT010000080.1 GCA_017694595.1 Candidatus Ornithospirochaeta stercoripullorum
TCTGTCATCTGGGCGCTCTCTGAAGTACTCTCTGGGCGGAAGGGCAAGCTGCTTCTGACACGACCTGTTGTTGAGGCTGGCGAGTCATTGGGATTTCTTCCCGGTGATCTGAAGCAGAAGCTGGGGCCTTATCTGAATCCTCTCTACGATGCTGCTGAATACGTGCTTTCTCCTCAGCAGATTAAAAGAATGGAGGAAAACGGCACAATCGAAATAGCTCCACTTGCATATATGCGCGGCCGTTCCGTTAATAATGCTGTTATGATTCTCGATGAGGCGCAGAATGCAACAAGAGCACAGATCAAGATGTTCCTCACCAGGCTTGGCGAGAATAGCCAGGCGATTGTGACTGGAGATCCCTCGCAGACGGATCTTCCATTGAGAAAGGAATCAGGACTTGATGAAGCAATTGAGATACTCAGTGGAATCAAAGGAATATCGGTGGTAAGATTCACTCATAGCGATACTATACGCTCGCGGATTGTCAGGGAGATAGTCCGGGCATATAGCGAGAAGGAGGAGAAGAGTGAAGGACAGACTGGTATCTGAATGTCTGAGGGCTTTCAGCAAGCGACAGAGGATGATCCTTTTCTTTCTGATGGCGCTTACTGTCTTCCTGGGCCTTCTGTTTCCTCTCCTGCTTTCTGCAGATCCACAGTCTGTCATGCCTCTCTCAAGAGAGTACAGGCCTGGAGAGCTTTCCGATGAGGATGTGATTGCTCCGTCGGATTTCTCATATATCGATGATGAGGCGACTGCGGAAGGGACTGCGGAAGCTGCAAGGAGTGTTCTTCCTCAGTTCTATTATTCGATTTCAGAGTCGATGGCAATCAGGGAAAGGGCAGAAGCGTTCTGCCAGGCTGTGCTTGTCTCAGGAGCGGAAGCGTTCCTGTCAGAAGAGGGGATAAAAGATCAGGAGAGCGTTGGAAAACGCATCGATGAGACGCTAGAAGGCGATAAGCCCCTTCTTTCCTCTCTGATCCGAGAATGTGTAAATTACTTGATTGATGAAGGCGTCTTTTCCGCAGAGGACTTGAATGAAGCTCTTTCCGGTGGCTATACAGCTGTGGAAATCGAAGAGACTGGCCTTCCGTTCCGCTATGCAGGCAAAAGCCGCAACATAAGCAGCATCATCGTATCTGGCGAATCATATGAAGCTATCTCGCTGATGGCATCGGGGCGTTATCCCGACCTGCCTTCTGCATATTCATCCCTTGTCTCCGATGCAGTCTCTTTGCTTGTGACTGCGAATGTCTTCTATGATCCTGTGCTGACGACGAGCCTGAGGGAGGAGAAAGCCGCGACAGTGCCTCCTGTGCTGGTTGAAATACATAGGGGAGACTATATAATCCAGCGTGATACTGTAGTCACGGAGCAGCAGCTGAGGACTGTGCAGAGAATCTATGATGCGGCAGTCGTCTCGATATCATTCCAGAGGGCAATGGGATATCTAGTATTCCTCATCTTCATGACGCTGATACTGATTTACCTCCTCTTTTTCTTCATTAAATACCGTTACAGGCTCTCGCTGTATACCACGATATTCCTTGTTGGCATAGATATAACGCTTGTGCTTTCATTTCTGTTTTCGAGATTCCTTCCAGAGGAGGGAGTGCATTACATCGATCCGTTCCTGCCTCTTATCCTGATGCCATCTCTCGCTTCTTCCATAACAGGGAGAAGAAGGGTAGGATTCTCAGTAGCGCTGTTGCTATCGGCATTTGTCTCCATCTATCCAGGAAGCAGAGCGTTCTCATTCTTCTATTTCATAGCTGTCATCGAATGCTGTCTGATGTTCATCAGATTCGGCTCAGAGCGTATTGATATCATCTACCAGACGCTCTTCTCATCGCTTTCGGCAGCTGGTGTGACTGTTCTAGTCTCATTCATCTACGATCTCGATTTCCAGATAGTCTTCACAAGTGCTATCGCCTCAGCTCTGAATGTCGTATTCTCATACATTCTCATATCGATTGTCCTTCCTGTCGTAGAGAAGATCTTCAACATTCCTACAGCTTTCCGCCTCCATGAGCTCTCTTTCACGGATACACCGACGCTTAACAGGCTTAGCCAGGTTGCTCCCGGAACATTCAACCATTCGAAGAACGTCTCTGAGATGGCATATGATGCATGCAAAGCTATCAATGCTAATGCGGATCTTGCAAGAGTTGGTGGTCTCTATCATGATATCGGAAAAGCCGAGCATCCTGAGTACTTCATTGAGAACCAGACAGGCAAGAATGCACATGACGAGATCAACAAGACGCTTTCGGCTGCCATCATCAAATCGCATGTGAAGCTCGGTGTTGAGAAAGCTAAGGAAATCGGACTGCCGCAGGAAGTCATCGATATAATCTCTGAGCATCATGGCAATGACTTGATTAAATACTTCTACAATGAAGCTGTAAGGGAAGCGAAGGAGAACAGAAGCTCAATGGTCAGCGAAGAGGATTTCCGCTACAACGGCCATATACCGCAGACTGTTG
Organism: Candidatus Ornithospirochaeta stercoripullorum; assembly: GCA_017694595.1. Lineage (GTDB taxonomy): Bacteria > Spirochaetota > Spirochaetia > Sphaerochaetales > Sphaerochaetaceae > Ornithospirochaeta > Ornithospirochaeta stercoripullorum. Next base: position 2,487 of record JADIMT010000080.1, read on the forward strand.
AGAGCGCTGTAGTCATGCTTGCAGACTGCACAGAAGCCGCTACCAGGACGATGAAGAATCCAAACCATCAGAAGTATGAGAAGTTCATCTCTAACATTATTATAGACAAGATGAACTACAAGCAGCTGAACAATTCCCAGCTGACCATCAATGACTTGGATAAAATAAAGGAATCCTTCATTCATTATCTGCTTGGAAGAGACCATCAGAGAATCGAGTACGGAAAGGAGTGATATGTACTATATCGAGGATAATAGTTCCAGCGTTAATCTGGAGAGCGTGAGGACATGGTTGGATAAGATTCTTTCTTATTTGTCAGAGAGCGGTGACTTCTCCCTCCATTTCATCTCAGATGAGGAGATGAGGGCGCTTAACAAGGAATACAGGGATAAGGACGAACCTACAGATATCCTCACGTTCGCTATCAACGATGGTTTCGATTTTCCTTCTGTGGAAGGCGAGGAGAGGGAGCTCGGGGATGTCTTCATCTCTCTCGATTCAATGAAGCGCAATGCCCAGATGCTCGGTGTCGATGAGAGCGAGGAGCTTCGCAGATTGCTTGTCCATGGCGTCTTGCATCTAAGGGGCATGGACCATCAGACAAATGATTTTTCATCGGAGCCAATGCTCATTGAGCAGGAGAGAATCATGAAGGATTTGGGCTTCCTTTCAACCTGATATTCACTATTTGATGGTTGCATATTATATTAATTGATGGAGAGCAAAGCTTTCATTGCTATTTTCTTTTGAAGATGGTATAAAAAATAAGGTTGTAAACAATCCTCATCCAAAGGATGAAGAAGAAGGAGAGAATATGATCAAAGTAGGAATCAATGGATTCGGAAGAATCGGTCGCTTTGTCTTCCGCGCAGCTATGAACCGCTCGGATATCGAGATTGTAGGTATCAATGACCTTTGCCCTGTAGATTATCTCGGATACATGCTCAAATATGATACAATGCATGGCAAGTTCGATGGCACTATCGAGTGCGATACAGAGAAGTCTCAGCTTATCGTCAATGGACATGCAATCCGCGTAACAGCATGCAAGGATCCAGCAGAGCTCAAGTGGGATGAAGTAGGAGCTGAGTATGTTGTTGAGTCCACAGGTCTCTTCCTTACAAAGGAGAAGGCACAGGCTCATATCAAGGCTGGTGCAAAGTACGTTGTCATGTCTGCTCCTTCAAAGGATGACACACCGATGTTCGTATGCGGTGTAAACGAGAACTCCTATGTAAAGGGAACACAGTTTGTTTCCAATGCTTCCTGCACAACAAACTGCCTTGCACCAATTGCAAAAGTCCTCAATGACAAGTGGGGAATCGTTGATGGTCTTATGACAACTGTACACTCCACAACAGCTACACAGAAGACAGTTGATGGCCCATCTCTTAAAGACTGGAGAGGCGGACGTGCTGCTTCTGGCAACATCATCCCATCCTCAACAGGTGCTGCAAAGGCTGTAGGAAAGGTTATTCCTGAGCTCAACGGAAAGCTTACAGGTATGTCAATGAGAGTTCCTACTCTTGATTGCTCCGTTGTCGACCTCACAGTCAACCTTGCAAAGCCAGCTAAGTATGATGAGATCTGTGCAGCTATGAAGGAAGCTTCAGAGGGCGAGCTCAAGGGCGTTCTCGGATACACAGAGGATGCAGTTGTTTCTTCAGACTTCCTCGGTGACACACATACATCAATCTTCGATGCAAAAGCAGGAATCGCTCTTACAGATACATTCGTAAAAGTCATTTCCTGGTATGACAACGAGATTGGATACTCCAACAAGGTTCTTGATCTGATTCAGCACATGAAGAAGGTCAACGGCTAATTGCTGTTCCCGGCTTAATGCCCGGGGTTACGGGCCTGCGTCTTTGCAGGCCCATTCTTTTAACAGGAGGGTTATATGGTACTTAATACTATTAATGAGGCTGACCTCAAAGGTAAGAGGGTCCTCATCCGCGTTGATTTCAACGTTCCACTCAAAGACGGTAAGGTTACAGACAATACACGTATCAAGGCAGCTCTGCCTACAATCAAGTATATTCTCGACAATGGTGCTTCACTTGTTGTCATGACACACCTTGGAAGACCTAAGGGACAGAAGAACCCGCAGTTCTCCCTTGCTCCAGTAGCCGCTGAGTTCGAGAAGCTTCTCGGCAAGAAAGTAACGCTTGCTCCAGATGTAATCGGACCAGAGGTTGAAGCTGAGGTAAAGGCACTGAAGCCAGGCGGTGTCCTTCTTCTTGAGAACGTAAGATTCTACGCAGAGGAAGAGAAGAACGATGAGACATTCGCAAAGACACTTGCTTCCTATGGTGATGTCTATTGCAATGACGCTTTCGGAACAGCACATCGCGCACATGCTTCTACAGAGGGTGTATCGCATTATCTGCCATCTTATGCTGGTTATCTCATCGAGAAGGAAGTCAAGTTCATGGCTCCTATTCTTGAGAGCCCGGAGAAGCCGCTTGTCGCTATCATCGGAGGCAGCAAGGTATCTTCGAAGATCACTGTTCTCGAGTCCCTCGCACGCACATGCGATACAATCGTAATCGGTGGTGGCATGGCTTACACATTCCTCCGCGTCCAGGGCTACACAATCGGCAAGTCTCTTTTTGAGGAAGACTTCCTTGACACAGCTAAGAGCTTCCTTGAGAAGGCTGAAGCAAAGGGCGTCAAAGTAATCCTTCCTGTAGATCATGTCGCAGCTGCAGAGTTCAAGGAAGATGCAGCTCCTGTATATGTCGATGGAAAGAACATTCCAGATGATCTGATGGGCATGGATATCGGTCCAAAGACTGTTGAGCTCATCAAAGATGCTGTGAAGAGCGCAAAGACTGTTGTGTGGAACGGCCCAATGGGTGTCTTTGAGTTTGCTGCATTCAGCAAGGGAACAGAGGAAGTTGCTAAAGCTCTTGCAGCATCGGATGCAACTACAGTCGTAGGTGGTGGTGACAGCGTCGCTGCAATCAACAAGTTCGGTCTTGCTGACAAGATCAGCCATGTCTCCACAGGCGGTGGAGCTTCCCTCGAGTTCCTCGAAGGCAAAGTTCTGCCAGGCATCAAGGCATTGGAGAAATAATCATGAGACAGCCATATATCGCAGGTAACTGGAAAATGAATCTCACACCTTCGGAGGGAAAGGCGTATGCTGCATCTCTTGCAGAAGCTGTGAAGGCCGCGGGAGTCTCCTGCCGCGTTATGATCGCTCCTTCTTTCGTTTCACTTCCTGGTGTTGTTGAGGCTGTCAAAGGCTCTGGTATCATTGTTGCTGCTCAGAATATGGCAAATCATCTCTCCGGTGCTTATACTGGAGAGGTCTCCCCTGAGATGCTCAAGGATATTGGAGTAAATACAGTCATTCTCGGACACAGCGAGAGAAGACAGTATTATGGTGAGACTGATGAGATTATCAACTCAAAAGTACTGCTTGCTCTTTCTTTGAAGATGGAAGTCGTTCTCTGTGTTGGAGAGACTCTGGAGGAGAGGGAGAGCGGAAAGCTTGAGGAAGTACTTGAGAGACAGCTGAGAGTTGGCCTGAAGGATGTTCTTCCTACAGAGATGGGAGCTATCACAATCGCTTACGAGCCTGTATGGGCTATCGGAACAGGCAAGACAGCTACTCCCGAGGATGCTGATTCAGCACATGCTTTTATCCGCGCTACAGTAGGTGCTATCTATAGCGAAGATATTGCAAATAATCTCATAATACAGTATGGTGGTTCTGTTAAGCCCAGCAACATCAGGGCTTTGATGGAAAAGGAGAATATTGACGGCGCGCTGGTAGGTGGAGCCTCCCTCAAGCTTGATGATTTCCTGCCCATCATAACTTACAGCAAATAAGATCGGAGTTTAGTGGAAATGGCTATTCTAGGTATCATCCTTCTTGTGTTCTTCTGCATCATCTCTCTGCTGCTCATTTTCCTTGTAGCAGTTCAGGATGAGAACAGTGTTGGTCTCGGTGGAATCTTCGGAGGAAGTTCTGATTCGGCTTTTGGCTCGAATACATCTTCGTTCCTCACAAAGACTACAACGATTCTTGCGATAATATTCATGGTTCTTTCACTTGTTGTTGCTATAATCAACAAGTCGTCAGACTCTGAAATCCAGGCTGCAATTGCTGCAGAAGCAGCATCTGAAGCTGCAGCTACAGATTGGGCTGATGGCACAACTGAAGCTGAAGCAACAAGCTGGGTTGATAACGCTACTCAGAGTGAGAGCACAGAAGGAACTGCAGAGACTGTTTCTGCAGAGTGATTCCTTTTCGGAGCCGGTTGCATTTTCAGTGCCACCGGCTTATTCTTTTTAAAAGGGAGATCAAATGCAGGTTTGTATCGTATATGCGGGCGCAGACCGGAATGGAGCTAAGCTGAAAACTCTTTCTGAAGGCTTTGCTAAGGGGCTTGAAGCCCAAGGCCATCAGGTGGATATCATCAGTGCATATGACGAAGGAACCAGACTCACGCTCTATGATTATGTCATCATGGGGGCGGAGCCTGTTTCTTTTTTCTCAGCGAAAATTCCCGATGCTGTCTCAAAATTTCTTGCACAGGCCGGTACTGTTTCAGGCAAAAGATGCCTTGCGTTCATTCCGTCTTGCCTGAGGAAAGGAAAAACATTGCAGAATCTGATGAAAGCTATGGAAAGGGAAGGCATGATTCTCAAGCTTTCCGAGATCATCAGAAAGCCAGATGAGGCGATGGCTATCGGAAAACGTCTCAATGTAGAGAGGAATAACTGATGAGAAAACATAATATAATTGCTGTTCTTCTGGTATTGCTTTTAGCTTCTTCAATGCTTTCGGCAGCTTCGATTCTCTCGCGTCCTGCCGCAACTGTGAATCTGATCCGTAACGAAGCGATTACGACAGATGAACTGGATGCAGAGTATCAGAAATATATTGCACAAGGCGCTCAGAACATCACAAAGAGGGATGTTCTCGATGTTCTGATCAATAATGCTGTCTTTCTTCAAGGCGCAGAGCGCGATGGCGTTACTGTGTCAGATAGGCAAGTTGAGCAGCTTTATGCACAGGCTAGAGCAAATGCCAGCCAGCAAGCTGGATACTCAGTCAGCGACGATGAATTCGCAGCTGAAGCAACAAGGCAGTTCGGTTCAGTTGATGCTTATAAGAAAGCACTGAAGGAACAGATGATCCTTGAGCAGTATCTCATGCAGGAGAAGGGCTCTGAATTGCAGAATATCCCGCAGCCATCTGAAGGGGAGATTGCTTCTTTCTATCGCCAGAATCAGCAAGGCTTCTTCCAGGCTGAGAACGTGAAGCTTGCGCACATCTACATTCCAAAATCCGACGATGAGGCCAAGAACGCAGAGTCGATGGAGCTTCTGCAATCTGTCGCAACTGATATCAAAGCGGGCAATATCACATTCGAGAAGGCCGTTGCTCAGTACAGTGAGGATGAGAGCTCCAAGAATATCGGAGGGGATATCGGCTGGCTCACTGCAGATAACACTATCGCACGCCAAGGCTGGGGTGATGCATTCTGCGATCAGGTCCTATCAATGGAGCCTGGTGATGTATCGGATGCGCTTGAATCAAATACTGGTTACCATATCGTGAAAGTCTCTGTGCACAATGATGCTAAGATTCTCTCGCTCTCCGATCCAGTCTCTCCGGAAGAGTCTACAACAATCCATGATTACATTGCTCAGCTTCTCTATATGAGAAATTATCAGATAGCTATGAACAACGCTCTCAATGAGATGGTTGCAGAGCTGAGATCTGAAGCTCAGATCAACATCCTCTACGAGGAATAAGATGCAGAATAAAGCACGTCACCACGATAGAAGCATAGCTGTCTCAACTCTCTATTCTCTCGATTTCAGGGGGCTTCTCGATGCCCCCTTTGAGGAGATTGATCCGTTCCAGGGAATGAATGAGGAAGAGGTAGGTGCATTGGATGAGGAAGACAGGGTGTTCATCCGCTTCCTCGTCTTTGGTACTCTGGAGAATAGGGAAGCTATCGATTCTCTTATTTCGAAGTATTCTTTGAACAGACCTATTGAAAAAATCGATGCAGTTGATAGAAACATACTGCGTGTGGCCTTCTATCAGCTGGAGTTCTCTCGCGATGTCCATCCAGCCATTGTGATAGATGAAGCTGTCAAGCTTTCTCAGGAGCTTTCAAATGATGTCTCCTTTAAATTCATCAATGGCATACTCGATTCTGCGAGAAAGGACATGGAGAAGAAATGATTCAGCTGAAGAGCGAAAAAGATATCGAAGGAATCAGAATAAGCGGAAAGCTGCTTGCTGAGCTTTTTGAGGAAGTTGGGCCTCAGATTGAGGCAGGAATGAGCACGTTGGATGTGGATTCGCTCTGCCATGACTTCATGAAGCGCCATCATGCTACAGGGCCATGTAAAGGTTACATGGGCTATCCTAACGTTACATGCATTTCCGTGAATGATATGGTAATCCATGGAATACCCTCAAAGCATGAGATACTCAAGGATGGTGATATCGTAAGCATCGATATCTGTCTTGAGAAGAATGGATACATCAGTGATTCAACACATACATATGAGATTGGCAAGGTCTCCGATGATGTGCATCAGCTGAATGAAGTAACGCACAAGTGTCTCTATCTTGGTATTGAGGCTGCTGGAAAACAGCATGCAAGGATACAGGATATCGGGGCAGCTGTTTCAGGCTATGCGCGTAAATTCGGCTATGGCGTTGTCCGCGATTACTGCGGGCATGGTGTAGGCCTTGATATCCATGAAGAGCCAGAAGTGCCGAATTATGTTTCTCTTGCCAATCCTAATCCACGCCTTCGTCCTGGCATGGTCATTGCTATTGAGCCGATGATCAATATGGGGACGTATAAAGTTAAGACTCTCTCCGATGGCTGGGGAGTCAAGACGCTCGATGGTAAGCCTGCTTGCCACTGGGAACACACAATTGCAATCACGGACAGTGGTCTGGAGATTCTTACGGAGCTCTGAGAGGAGGTTCTATGAGCAAAGAATTCATCACTTGCGACATGATCAGGGATGCAGCGCTGAAGCTGGTCTACAAAATGCACCATGAAGATCATTTTGTACCTGATGTCATCTATGACTCCCTTCGAGGAGGCGCTTACATGGCCAATGTGATGAGTGAGTATTACAAGCTCATGGCAATGAAGGAAGGCAAGACCCCTGTGTTCTATGCCGCTGTTGTTGCACGCTCCTACGGGGATGTAAGGGAGCATTCATCACATGTTGATATCGATGGATGGACATGGTCTCCAAGAAATCTGAAGAAGGGGCAGAAAATCCTCATCGTCGATGATATCTTCGATACCGGCATGACTGTCAATGCGCTTGTGAAGACTGTGATGGATGCAGGCATTCCAAGAGAGGATTTAAAAGTAGCTGTCTATGACTACAAAGTGCCTCTGTATAAGAATGAGGAGCCGTTGCCGATCCAGCCTGATTACTGGTGCCGCAAGCATGTGCTGAAAAAGCCAGAGGACAGCAGATGGATTCACTATACATGCCATGAATTCATCGGTCTTGATCATGATGAGATTGATGAGGTCTACAAAGATCCTGAAGTGAGGGAAATCCTTCACGAAATCCTAAGTTGAAGAAAATCCCCTTTAGCTGTATTGAACCCTTCAAGTTGGATCCAAAAACCAGTTTGAGGGGTTTTTTCATGAAAGCAAGGGAAGAAACTCCTGCAAAGACACGCATACGTTGTGCATGTCGTCTGGGGATTGGCTTTAAGGAGCTATTGGCAAGAGCAAGGGAACATGGAATAGAAGCAGTCTTTCATTCCAATAGGCCTAATGTATATGCAGACTCGTTCTAAGCTGGAAAGCTACAGGGGTTGGATTAAAAAGATGTGCTATGAAGGAATTCAGAGCAATGGAGCAGCTAAAAAATGAATACATCGACTACTGCTGCAGCAGCGAGATGATACAGAAGAAACTAGGCTACCTTTCTCCGTTGATTTCAGAGAGAAGATAGCCTAGCAGCTTTGATGGCTCTCATCAATTGAGCCAAAGGGGTTTTCCTTTAGTCAAGATATGTGCTTAACGCGCCATCTTTCTCGCTGTTATATTGATGTATCGTACTTTGCTGCCAATCATCATTGTCGTTGACCAGGCTGACAATCCAGAATCCATTCTCCTGCGTTGCCATGAGATAATTACCGTTTCCATCATCTCCAATCCAGCAAGATGTAACTAAGTCGTTGTCGTCGCTGATATTCACTTTGACAGGGAGCGCATCGCTTGCTCTGTTTGCCGGGTTGATGTAGATTCCCTCTTCATAGAGATAACCGATCTTATTGCCAGAGGCATCGGTATACATCGGGATGATTGTGTTGTTGCGGTATGAAAGATCATTTGCAAAGTTCGTATCGACTGACTGGAAGTTTGTTCCAGTGATTCTGTAGAGATCACCTTCGAACGTGATGAAGAACTGGCTGTCAGTTCCCACTACGATGTTATCATAATTGATGTCGCCTACATCCAGAAGCGTTGAAGATGCACCGTTATCAGCGATGAGATATAGCCTGTTTGTATCGCTAAGCGTTGCATCTCCGATCTCGATTTCAGAGTCCTCTGCATATGTCCTAACAGCCCTGTATCCGATGATTGTTGATGAAGAATGGACAGGCGCACCACCTCTTATCGTGAATCTATCCGCAGCGGCATTATCTTTCTCGATGAATCCATAGTGAGTGATTTTATCATCGGGGTCTGTTATGCCCTGGTTATCGGTGGAAAGCGTATACAGCACAGCTGTTTCATCCATCGTGAAGTTGTAGAGGCCATTGAACTTGATGATCTCGCTGCCATCGCCTGATGGGAGTGTGACATCAACTTCATGGCGGTTCTCTGTTTTATCAAGGCCTTCTTTGATTTCGTCTAGCGATGAGCTGAAGAATCTGTAGCGGTCATCTGATTTATCATCAGCTGTGTTGTTGTCATCGACATAAGAGAAGAAGATTCGGCTATCAGCTGCCATGAATGGTACATATCCGTAACCACCATTTTGGCCGGTATAAGCTGAGAGATCCGCTTCTTTTTTCATCTCTTGACCACCATCGAACGAATAGAGATCATAATTCGCATAAATCATGATACGTCCATCGATAGTGCCAAGCACTGTCTGGATTTTTGGATAATTCTTAGCTGTATCATTGAAGACTTTCTGATAAACACCCTGTCCTGAATCCAGATTACATGAGACTGCAGCAATCAGAACAGAGAGCATGCAGAGCGCTATATATATGTTTTTTCTCATTTTCCTCTCCTCTCAGTGCCTGTATGAGACTGTGACTGTTGTAGGTATATAGGCCATCGTGGACATCTTTGTGCTCTCGGATGTATATAGCTCAGGGAAGATGTAAAGACCGACATTGATACCAACGCCCCATTCGTCAGTGATGAAGTATCTGATACCTGCCTCCACCTCGCAGCCAAACGTGATCTTTGAGGCTCCGTCATAGCTTGCATATAAAAGGCCAGCTCCGATAGAGATAGGAACTTCGAATCTGCCTTGGACAGGTACTGTTGTTGCCTTGAAGAAGATAGGAACGTTAGTTTCCACAAGACCAGCCCTGGAGAAGTCGAACTGGAAACCCAGCTCTCCGCCGATGGCAAGATATGGATTTACGAATATCTGATAGGAAATGGCACCGACGCCACCTACGCTTCTATGTGTCTGCCCCGGTCCATTTCCAGGCCAGAATGTCCATTCCGGTCCGCTTTCTGAATCTCTGTCAGGGTAATTATAAAAGAATGGAACCGTTGCTCCAGCTGTTATGTTGAAGATCTGTGAACCCGCATCATAATAAGTTCCTGCGGCCCCTATGCTAAGCAATGGCAGCAGGAGTAGTGCGGCTAGCAGTTTGAGCGTTTTCTTCATTGAGAACTCCTTATGAGATTATACAGAAAGTATGGGGCCGGTAAAAGGCCTTCTTGCTCCTATCTGATATTTCATTTATGCTCAATCCCATGAAAAGATTAGGGTGCAAAGAAGTTGCGGCATCTGTGATGGATAACCTGAAAAGAGAGACGGAACTCTTCATAGGTGAAGGAAATAAAGCTCCCGCATTGGCTGTTGTCCTAGTGGGGCATGATGCAGCGAGCGAGACATATGTGAGAAAAAAAGCCGAGGCTGCGCTCTCTCTTGGCTTTATGCATTTTCAATATAGTTTTGATGAAGATGTGGAAGAAGCTGAGATTCTTGGCCTCATAGAGAATCTCAATAATGACGAGAATGTTGATGGCATTCTTGTCCAGCTTCCTCTTCCTCGTCATATCGATGAGCGAAAGGTCATCAACGCAATCAGCAGCGATAAGGACGTGGATGGCTTCTCTCCTATCAACACTGGACGCCTCCTGATTGGGGATGATTGCTTTATTCCGTGCACTCCCAAAGGAATCCTTGAGACGATGAGATTCTATGGCATAGAGACATGTGGGAAGAAAGCTGTAGTGATTGGCCGCAGCAATATCGTGGGGAAACCTATGGCAGCGCTGCTGATGCAGAAAGGCATCGATGCAACTGTAACTGTGTGCAATACAAAAACCCCAGACTTGAAGGAGTATACGCTTGCTGCTGATATCATCATAGTGGCAACTGGGCATCCTGATACAATCGATTCAAGCTATGTCAGAGATGGAGCTGTCGTAATCGATGTCGGAGTGAATCGCATAGAAGATGCAACAAAGAAAAACGGCTTCAGGCTTGTCGGTGATGCATCTTATCAATCGTTCAAAGATCGCGATGTGGCTATCACGCCGGTGCCAGGAGGAATTGGATTGATGACTGTTTCAATGCTGATGGCAAACACGCTTGAGGCCGCAAGGAGGAGAAGAGCATGAGATTCCTCATTGAGTCCTATGGATGTCAGCTTAACATGGCGGAAAGCGATGCAATCGAGACAATGCTCATCGGGAGAGGTTGGGAGAAGACTGAGGATCCTGATAAAGCTGATGCTGTGATCATAAACACATGCTCTGTCAGAAAGACTGCGGAGAACAGAGTCTGGGGAAGGCTAGGATTCTGGAGCGCAGAGAAGAAAAAGCATGCTCTCCAGCTTGTCGTGACAGGTTGCATGGCAGAGCGTCTTAAGGATGAGCTGAAGAAAGAAGCTCAATTCATCGATGCCGTAATCGGAACGGATGAAAAGGCTGAAATACCTGATTTTCTTTCAGGATCTCCTCTCGAACAGCATGATAGCTATCGTTTTCTCTCCTCATATTACAAAGAAGGTGAGTTCTCCAGCTATGTACCTATCATGAATGGATGCAACAATTTCTGTTCATACTGCATCGTACCATATGTCAGGGGAAGGGAAGTATCGAGGCCTGTTGAGGAGATTATCGAGGAAATCGGGCTATTGGAGCAGAAAGGCGTAAGGGAGATTACGCTCTTAGGACAGAATGTAAACTCTTATTCTTCCCAGTACAATGGCAAGCATGTCGACTTCCCGACGCTTCTCGAAATTATCCTCCCATATCTTCGTTCGATAGTCTTCGTCCGTTTTGAGTCTCCACATCCAAAAGATTTCTCCGATCATCTTATCTCGGTCATTGCGGATAACAGCAGAATAGCAAAGCATATCCATTTGCCTATGCAATCGGGTTCCACACGCATTTTGCAGCTGATGAACAGAAAAACGACAAGGAAGGACTTCCTTTACCTTGTGCAGAAGATGAAGGACAGAATCCCGGCGCTAACGTTATCCACAGATGTGATGACTGGTTTTCCCTCTGAGACTGAAGAAGAGTATGAGGATACGCTTTCCGCAATGGAAGAGATGGGATGCACTGAAGCGTTCATGTATTACTTCAATCCCAGAGAAGGGACTAGAGCTGCTGCTATGGATGGACAGATAGAGGAAAGTGTCAGAATCAAAAGGCTTGAGCGTCTTATCGATGAGCAGATCAAGAGACAGCAGGCAATAAAAGAGAAGATGCTTCCTTTCACAGCTCTTGCGATTGTAACAGGCATAAGCCGTGATGACAGCGATCGCTATCTTGCACGTGGTGAGCACAATGATTATTTCTCATTCTCATCTTCTGTTGCGCACAAGCCAGGCGACCTTGTTATAATAGATTCAGATGAGCTGAAGGGTAATACTTTCAGAGGGAGGGAGCGTGTCTGATTTCGCTTCGTTTGCTAAACTGCTGGAAAGTTCAAAGCGTGTTGTGGTACTTACAGGTGCTGGAGTTTCAACTCTCTCCGGCATCCCAGATTTCCGCTCTTCATCTGGCCTCTATTCGAAAGAGTTTGGTTCCATGAGCGTTGAGTCGATATTGGACATAGACTTCTTCTCATCGCATCCGGATGTATTCTATGACTGGGCACGTGAATACTGGTTCCAGATGGATTCATATTCTCCTAACATCATACACAATGTGCTTGCGCAGATGGAGGGAGCGGGAAAGCTGAGCGAAGGAATATTCACACAGAACATCGATGGACTGCACCAGAAAGCAGGTTCAAAGAAAGTCTATGAACTCCATGGTTCTGTGCGCGACGGTTATTGCATGAAATGCCATGCTTACTATGGCTATAGCTACATGGCTGAAGCAGTGAATAATCATTGTCTTCCTCTTTGCAAGCAGTGCGGTGGGGTCGTTAAACCAGATATAGTTTTCTACGGAGAGAATCTCAATTCATCTATTCTAATGAGGGCTGAGAACGCATTCGCTAATGCGGATCTTGCTATCGTCCTGGGATCATCTCTGGTTGTCAACCCAGCGGCTTCTCTTCCATACATTTCAGCTCGCATGGGCAAGGATATTGTAATCGTGAATAGGGATAAGACATATATCGATGATTATGCAGTATTGAAATTCAATGATCTTGAATCATTCTTTGTAGAAGCTGCGAAGTATTTTAAAATAAAAGTATGATAACGATATAAAAATAGATGTTTACAATATATAAACTGTTAAATTAACAATAATTTTATATTGTTTTTGTATTATTTATAAAGGAAGAGCTATCAATTAATTTCAAGTGAAAATACTATTAAGCAATTTTTCTTCAGCAGATTTCAATTCCTTTACGCTTTTGCAAGACATCTTTTCTTTTCATCCTTCGATTTGTCTTTGCCATCATCTTGTTTGATTTAAGCGGCCTGAATCTGAAGGAAAGAGATGCAAAGAAGATAGATGAGAGAAGCTATGGCAGTGATCACAATCTTCTATTGTGCAGTTTTCTCATCCTGCAAAACAGAAACTGGTTTTATTAAAAATTCTGTTGATAATCATTATTTCTCATGGAAATCAATTGTAAAACAAAATATAAACTAACTATTTTTACATATTAAACTATTTTGTTTATATCAAGTATTTGTATTGGAACAATATTTCTATAATATGTTTACTATGTTTTTTCCTATCATTATAGCTTCTATTGTCTAGTAGGTGTTTTTTGGTTATTCTATTACATAGAACACAGGGGGTGTTCTGGTTTCGACTGGCTTTGCCATGCCGTAGACTGCGGATCAAGCGCTGACTTGTAAAACCGGCACAAAAAAATTAAATGCAAAGAAAGAAGACGAGTTCGTCTCTGACGAAGCATTTGCTCTTGCTGCTTAATCAGTTTTGAGCGGGAGACCTTGGATTAAGTCTCTGATCCATTGCCTCCTTTACCGCAGGGGACTTGCCTTGGTCCATCTCACCGTGGATTGAGGGACACTCAGGTGATGCTGCACTTTTACGCCTGTCTCGCTGCTGAGAAGTGAGTAAGCCAGAACCGGGACTATATCCGTAGACGTTTATGGGTGGACTGTTAGGACGGGAGTTCGAGTCTCCCCACCTCCAAAGAGGTAATATGGCACCAAAGGTTGACATAAGGATTCAGAAGACAAAGGAGAGGCTGAAAGGTTCTCTCCTTTCCCTCTTGAACGAGAAGAGTATCGATCATATCTCCATCAGTGAGATATGTCGGCTTTCCGGAATAAATCGGAATACTTTCTATCAGCATTATAAGGATATAAGAGATTTATTGAGCGAGATAGAAGGGGATTTCATGGAGACAATCTTCTCTACAATCGAGATTTCGGGCAGCAGTATCCAATCTGTAAAGGATTTCCTACGGGTTCTTCTCGAGAGAATCCGAGCCAATCAGGATCTCTGTCTTCTTCTGTTCTCCGACAACGGTGACAAGAATTTCTTCAGGAATATTCTTATGTATGCGCTTCCATCTGCTGTTGAGAACTGGACAAAGGAGCTGGGAATGAACCCTGACGATGCAACGGTGCTCTATTTGTATGTGATGGGTGGTGCTGTGAATGTCATCGAAGCGTGGATGAAGGATAATATCAATGCCACGCTTGACGATGTTGCAGAGAAGTTGAACGCTATGATTCTTGGTTCACAGTCAGGCATTTGCCTCAATACTGACTGCTCCCACAAATAAGAGACATTCTTAATAGCTGTTAAGCTCTCTGAGCTGTCTTCTCGTATCTCTGTTGAGATCTCTTTCCTTTATGGCTTCTTTTTTATCGCGGACGTTCTTGCCTCTTGCAAGCGCTATCTTCATTTTTATCAGATTGCCTTTCAGATAGATTTCCAGAGGAACGATCGTCAGTCCGCGTTCATTGACTTTTCTTGTGAACTTCTTGATTTCCTGTTTATGGGCAAGAAGCATTCTGTTCCTGTCGCTTTTATGGTTGAAGATATTGCCATGCGAATAGGGCTGGATAATAAAACCAATGAGGATGAGTGAGCCGTTCTTGGGTGTGATATAGCTATCAGAGAAGGAGCATTTTCCTTCTCTGACAGATTTCACTTCTGTACCTACCAGCGCAATTCCCGTCTCAAGTTCCTCGAGGATTTCGTAGTTGAAATAAGCTTTTTTATTCTTCTGTATAATCTTAATGTTCATCGAATAGCGACCCTGAATCCTACGTAAGGGCTGGTTGCGCTCTTATCTACACAGCCAACGCTTTCACGGCTTATGCTTTCTTCTGTGTTGATATAGCTGCCGCCCTTAACGATTATGTCATCATAAGGATAAACCCCGGATAACTCAACAGCTTTGCTGTAATCGCCAATGCGCATCAGAGGAATATATGGTGTTTCTGTCATCTCCCAGAGCTGCCCCATCATGAAAGATGGTGATGTTGGATCATTATCAACAGCGACGAGCGATTTCGCATAACTCTTGGACGATGCAGAAAGAGCAGCTGTATACCATTCCACTTCGCTTGGAAGCACTATATTCTTTCCTGTTGCCTCTGAGAGCCATGCGCAGTACGCTTTGGCAGCGTAGTATGAGATGTTCCTTATCGGGCGGCCTGACATGACTGAAGATGAGAGGCTGATGCCTTCTAGGTAGTTGTCATCGACCATGCCGTCTTCGATGAGCTGTGCTTTATTGCTCTTCTTCCAGTATGGGACAGCTTCTGTGAAGAGTGCAAACTCATACTCGGAGACAGGGTGGGAAGCAATCGCAAACGAATCTACGCTGAGCGTGATAGGTGCTGTATTGCTTTCAGGATAGGAGAGGGATGTTTCTTCTCCCATAGTGATTGTCATCTCTTCATAGCTGTAAAAACCATCGCTTAGCTTTGCCTTCACGGACGCATTTTCCGCTGGTGCTGAAGAGCTTGAAACGTTTTCTGAATAGATGGCTTCAAGCACTGCGCTGAGATCCTCGAGCTGTTTTGATAAATACTCTGTACTGCTTGTGCTAAGTATTGAAAGCGCAGAAAGATAGTCATCATACATAGCTTTGCTTGTGATGTGCAATGCGCCGTAATATAGTGCATCTTTCACATCTGCAAAGCCCAGTGCTTCTGCATTCGTTGCAAATGATGAGAAGAGTGGAGGAAAATGATAGTCATCACTGTAGTCGATGACTTCAGACCAGGCTGCTACATCGCTCGTGAATGTCTCAGTGACAGCTTTCTCGATTTCTGTCGTGTTCTCAGCTTGGAAGCTGACTTCATCAGTTCTGTGTGCAAACAGCGTGAAGAAGACTCTCTTCTTTACATGGTAATCAACACTGCCTGCGGGGGCACCATCTATGAAGAAATCGAAAGTATAATCTCCCGAAGGTAATCTGTAGACAGAGCCTTCGGAAGAGCCTATGTACTTCCCGTCTGAATATATTGCAGTGTTGACCGTATTCAGATTGAATCGTATCCAGCCGGAGGAAGAAATCAAGCCTGGCATGACACAGATGACGAAGAAGAGGAGTAAGGCTCCAAGCAGCAGTGATATCAATATGATCAAGCCCGGACGCAAACCGAAGACAGGATGCAGCTTCACTGGTTCCACTTCCGGAAGTTCAACTTTTTTTCTCATGTGAACATAGTGGACGAGTGGTGATACCTTGTCAACAAACATGCAGTGGTGTACTTTCTTCATATGGACAGGTTTCTTACATTTCTTGAGCGGACAGCTGAGAAGAAGCTGACAAAGCGCAAGAGAATCAAAGCATATAACAGTACAAAGAAGAGAACAGTTCTCTCAGAGATCTGGAGCTGGGTGGATGCCCTTGTATTCGCTATCTTCTGGGTGATTCTCATCAACCAGTATCTCTTTCAGCTTTTCGTCATTCCTTCACCTTCGATGGTCAGTACGCTCAATGTAGGGGATAGAGTCATTGTCAACAAGGACAGCTATGGAGTAGAGCTCTATCCGGCAGGCAAGAAAGTCCTCACTGGTTCACGCAGGGTGCAGCGCGATGAGATCATCACGTTCTACAACCCCGAGTATGATTCAAAAGGACCTGTTTTCGATGTGCTCTCGCAGATTATCTACATGGGCACGCTTACACTGGTGAATATTGATAAGAACGATGATGGAACACCTGCGGAGAGATTGTATGTCAAACGCGCGGTCGGCATGCCAGGCGATGTGATCAGGTTTGAGGATGGCAATGTCGAGATAAAACCATCGGGAAGTGCAGGCTTCGTGGAAGAGAATGACTTCAGAGCTAGCTCAGATCTTGTCTCAGGACCTCACCGTTCCATCGATTTATCTTACTATCCTGCCCTTGAGGCCGCGGCGGCGCTTGATGCTTATGAGGAGGCCGGACTTTCTTCAGAGGCACCATCCTATTTGATATCTAAGCGTTCAGAGCTGATTGGAAGCGGCTATAACTATATATTCGACCGCTATGAATATGACAAGGAAAGGACGGGAATGCTCGCTGAGCTTGATCCTTCAGATATGACAATCCGTTCAAGCCATGCGCATTATGTGAATGGCATCTATGTGCCGGAGGATTATGTGCTTCCTCTTGGAGACAATAGGGATAATTCACGCGATGGCCGTTATTTCGGAGCTGTCAGCGAGAGTGATATCAATGGGCGTGTCGTGGGGAGATTCTGGCCTGTAACAAGAATCTCATCTCTCTCCGATAATATATGAAAGGTCTGGATTATTCGCAGCCTCTGTCGCTTTACATCCACGTGCCTTTCTGCACGCGTAAATGCGATTACTGTGCTTTCTACTCTGTGCCATATTCGAAAGTTCCTGAAAAATGGATTGATCGTTATGTGGATATCATCATTGCTGAAATTGATGCGCTGAACAGGGATTATGGGAAAGCCTACTACACTGTATATATCGGTGGCGGCAATCCTGCGATGATAGGGTGGGAGAATATCAGGAGGATAGTTGAGAAAGCTTCTGAAAATGGCAGAGCTGAGGAAGTCACTGTCGAGATGAATCCCGAGAATGTAAGTGCCTCGATACTTTCTCTCTCAGATATCGTCACACGCGTCTCAGTCGGAATCCAGAGCATGGATGAGAATGTGCTGGGGATGCTTGGGCGTAACGCAAAGCGGGAGGATAATATCAGAGCGCTCTCTCTTCTTTCTTCATCCCCGTTCAGATGGAATGCTGACATCATAACAGCAGTGCCTGGAGAGAGTGTTGAAACAACGCTTATGGATATCGAGGCTGTTGCGTCATATAACCCAGGACATATTTCCTTCTATTGCCTGACGTTCGAAGAGAATACGCCTCTGATTGCCAGGGCTAAGCCCATTGGAGAAGAAGAGGAGACTGCGTTTCTTTCATCAGGTTGGGCTAAGCTCAAGGAGCTTGGCTATGAGCACTATGAAGTTTCTGCGTTTGCGAGGGCAGGTGAGAGAAGCAAGCATAACATGGTCTACTGGAATCTTGGTCAATATGTTGGCTTTGGAGCAGGTGCAGAAGGCAGTATAGGGTGGCAGCGTGTAACGACGCTTCGTGATAGTGAAACAGTGGATGCTTTTGTTGCGGCTCCGGAGATGAAGTGCACTCCTCTTACTGCCACTGAGACAGAGGAAGAGTTCCTGCTTGTTGCGCTCAGAACGAAGGATGGAATCGACAAGAAGCTCTATGAAAACCGCTTCGGGCATTCTTTCGATAGTTTGTACAGCGAGGCTATCAAAAGAGTTAGCAAGGACTCTTATGTTGACTCTCCTGATTGCTTCAGAGTGACAGAAGAAGGTTTCATGTCGCTAGACTGGATCATCTTGCAGCTTGCAATGGGCTTGTAGTAATTGTGCCAAGCCGTTGACAGTAAAGATGCCATTGTGATAGTTTAAATCGGTATTTAAGATAGCTTAATAAAAGAAGAGGTAATTATGTCTGGCCATAGCAAATGGGCAACTATAAAGCACAAGAAGGGAATTGCTGACGCAAAGCGCGGACAGAAATTCACAAAGCTTATCAAGGAAATCACAGTAGCCGCAAAGGCTGGAGCTGATCCAGAGGGCAATGCACGTCTCAGGACTGCTATCCTCAAGGCGAAAGCCGAGAACATGCCTAAGGACAATATCGACCGCGCTATCAAGAAGGGAAGTGGCGAGCTTGCTAACGCTACATATTATGAGCTTACATATGAAGGCTATGCACCTGGTGGAGTCGCAATCATCATCGATACTCTTACAGACAACAAGAACAGAACTGCAGCGGATGTAAGGTCCACGCTCACAAAGCTTGGTGGTTCACTTGGTGCAACAGGCTGTGTCAGCTACATGTTCCAGACAAAAGGTATCATCACATACGATGCTTCCAAATACACAGAGGATCAGATCTTCGAAGCTGCTCTGGAAAATGGTGCTGAGGATGTCTCCGCAGAAGATGGCATCATCGAAGTGACTACCAGCCAGGCTGATTTCGCGCAGGTTCTTGAAGCTATGCAGGCTGCAGGCTTTGAACAGGAGAGCGCAGATGTCACACGTGTCGCTGATCAGATGGTGTCACTCGACAATGAAAAAGCACAGAAGGTCATGAACATTGTCAACAGACTCGAGGATCTGGATGATGTTCAGCAGGTTTCCACAAACCTTGATCTTCCTGATGATTTCCAGGAAGAGTGATAGTCCTTGGCGTTGATCCGGGATTGGCAGATACAGGCTGGGGTGTTGTTGAGTTCGATGGGCAGCATTACCGGCCTGTTTCATATGGTGTCATAAAGACATCAGCCAGCGATGATATCCAGAAGAGAGTATATACAATCGCGATGGATCTGAGCGAGGTCTGTCAGCGTTTCTCAGCCTCCGTAGTTTCTATGGAGGACATATTCTTTACTAAGAACATCTCCTCTGCCATTCCTGTCGCCAAAGTTATAGGAGCTGCTCTTTTCCGTTTTTCAGAGATGGGCATTCCAGTCCATCTCTTCTCTCCGCTTCAGGTGAAGACAGCTGTTACAGGCATGGGCAGAGCAGAGAAAGCCCAAGTGCAGGAGATGGTCAAAGTCATTCTGCGCCTGAAGAGCATCCCAAAGCCTGATCATGCAGCAGATGCGCTCGCTGACTGCATATGCTATTGCTCCACACTGTCACTGCAGAGTAAACTTCAGCCATGATCAATGCAATTCATGGCCATGTTATGGAAATCAAGCCAGACTATATCACAATACTTACTCCAGGTGGTGTGGAATACCGTCTGGAAGTTTCCAGAAACACTTCAGATAAAATAGCAGCATTGCCTCCATCTGATAGATCTTCGCTGAGAGTCCTTGCATCCTTGCAACACAGGGAGGATGCGATGACGCTCTTTGGATTTCAGTCTGAAGAGGAGAGATTCTGCTTTGAGCAGCTTCAGACAGTCCCCGGAATCGGAGCCAGGCAGGCTATCAAGATACTTTCAGGAATCACGGTCGTCAATCTGATCAAGGCTCTCGATTCACAGGATGTGAAGACGCTTGCAAAAGTCTCAGGAATCGGTCCCAAGACTGCCCAGAAGCTTGTTCTGCAGCTCAGGAATGTCCTTGTGCTGGATGAGGATGGGGAAGAAGCGTCGGATTCAGCTCTTCCTGCTCAGGAATACAGGGATATGGTGGATTCCTTCGTGGCTATGGGCCATGACAGGCGTCTTGTCGTCCGTACGCTCTCTGCTGTGATCAAGGAGAGCGAGGAGAAGATCAAAGGCAAGGACTACAGGCAGGTTGAGCCTCTGATTTTCTCCATCATGCTCAAGAGGCTTTCATGATTTACGATAACTCAAGCGATATGGAAAGAGATGATGATATCTCCGTTATCCGTCCGGTAGATGCTACATTCCAGGAAGAGGATAAGCAGGAGAATATCCTTCGTCCGAAATATTTGGAGGACTTTCAGGGACAGCAATCTGTCAAAGATAATCTCTCTGTCTTCATCAAAGCAGCTAGAAACAGGGGAGATGCTCTCGATCACACGTTCATCGTAGGTCCTCCAGGACTGGGAAAGACTACGCTCGCATCTATTATAGCGAACGAGATGCACAGCGAGATCAGGATGACATCAGCACCAGCTCTCGATAAACCCAAGGATTTGGCTGGAATCCTGACCAATGTGGCTGAGAATTCAGTCTTCTTCATTGACGAGATACATCGCCTGAAGCCTGCATTGGAGGAGATGCTCTATATCGCTATGGAGGACTTCGAGATAGACTGGGTCATCGGGCAGGGACCTGCTGCGAGGACGATGAGAGTCCCTCTTCCTCATTTCACGCTCATTGGTGCAACCACTAAAGCAGGTTCTGTCTCGTCCCCGCTTGCTTCGCGCTTCGGAATCAATATCCATATTGATTTCTATTCTCCAGAAGAACTTTCCTCAATCATCTCAAGATCTGCAAAGATTCTGCAGACGAGGATTACGGATGGCGCTGTGCTTGCATTGGCTCGCTGCTCAAGAGGCACACCGCGAATCGCGAACAGGCTCCTCAGAAGGCTCCGGGATTTTGCTTCTGTTCTTGGTGATGGAGAAATTACAGAGGAGATCGTAAGAGAAGGCCTGGGAAGGCTTGGAATAGATGAGAACGGGCTTGAGAAGATGGATCGCACGATTCTGAAGACTATCATAGAGTTCTATGATGGCGGGCCGGTTGGAGCCGATACGCTTTCAATCTCTGTCGGTGAAGCTGTTGAAAGCCTTGAGGATTACTATGAGCCATATCTGATCCAGCAAGGCTATCTGAAGAGAACTCAGCGTGGTCGTTGTGTGACAGGCAAAGCCTATGAGCTTTTAGGAATGGAAAGGAGAGCGGGAGATGCTGACCAAGGATTACTTTTTTGAGCTTCCTCCTGAGCTGATTGCTCAGGAACCTTCCGAGAAGAGGGGAGAGGATAAGCTGCTTCTTATAGACCGTAAGCGTGGATGCTGGGAAGACCATATGATGAGTGATTTCCCATCGCTTCTCTATCCTGAGTCCGTCATCGTCGTGAATAATTCACGAGTTAGAAAAGCGCGTGTATATGGCGAGGCAGAGACTGGTGGAAAAGTCGAGTTCCTCTTTCTTGGCAAGGAGGATGATGGTGCCTGGAAGTGCATGGTGACAAAGACAAAGCGCCAGAAGAGGGGAAAGCAATACGCCTTTCTCCTCCATGATGGAGAAAAGAGTGGTACCTGCGGTGAGATTATCCGTGAAAACAGCGACGGCACTAGATCAATCCGTCTCAGCGAAGATGATGGGGAAGTCTTTTTCCAGCGCTGCGGGCATGTGCCTCTTCCACCTTACATCAAGAGGGAAGATAACTGGTCCGATGAGTCCCGCTACCAGACTGTATATGCAAAGAAGATGGGGTCTGTCGCATCTCCGACAGCAGGTTTGCATTTCACTCCAGATCTGATGGATAAAGTCAAAGCCATGGGCATTGAAATCTACGAAGTGACACTTCATGTAGGAGCTGGTACATTCCTTCCGGTGCGGACGGAGAATATTGAGGATCATCACATGCATACAGAGCACTATGAAATAGAGGCTGGTACAGCTGAAGCTCTGATGAAAGCAAAAAGAGATGGCAAGAGGATTGTTGCTATCGGTACGACATCGGTGCGCACTTTGGAGAGCGCTGCAGATGAGAACGGCAATCTCTTCCGGTTGACAGGCGACACAGATATCTTCATCCATCCTGGCTATCGTTTCCGCTTCGTCGATGATCTGCTGACTAATTTCCATACGCCTGAATCGACTCTTCTGATGCTCGTTTCAGCGCTAGCTGGCAAAGACTTGATCTTTTCAGCCTACCAGCATGCGATTGAGGATCGATATCGTTTCTTCAGTTATGGAGATGCTACCTTCATCAGAGGCTAATGGATGACAGGAAGCGTCTTATCTCGCTTTCTGTCTCCTCGATGCTTTTTCTGCCATCGACGACGAGGACATTCACTTCATCTGGCAGTCTTTTCAGCTCTTCCAGGTAGTTATTCCTTACAGCTCTGAGGAAGTTCTCTCTGTCGAAGAGTTCTTTCTCTTCTCCTCTTCTCTCGATTCGTTCAAGGCAGTCTTCGACAGGTGTGTCGATGAAAATCAGAGCTTCTGGATGTGGGAATGCATTGATAGTCCTCACCAAGTCGATATCGCACTCAACTCCCTGATACGCGAGGGATGAGTAGAAATATCTGTCGGAGATGACGACGCGTCCCTCCTGAAGTATTCTGGCAATGCCATATGTAGGATTGTAAAGATGGTCGCTTCTGTCTGCTGCATAGAGATATGCAAGTGCTTCGGGTGTGGTTGTGACTTTCTTCTGCAGCACTTCCCTGACAAGCTTTCCTATTGGATTCGATGTCGGTTCTGCAGTTGCGAAGTAGGCTCTGCTGTTGAATTCATAGTAGCGGGCAAGATTCCTTGCTTGTGTAGTCGTACCTGCTCCATCGAGGCCTTCAAAGACAATAAAAGACTTTAGTATGCTCATCTCTATCTGATTCTCCCTTGTCGAGGAATATGCTATCCTTTGAGATAGGAGTATAATGTTCTTGGGCCTTAGATGAAATACCATTCGCCGCTTTCAGTGATTCTGATTTCCCTTGCAGTGCTGCTCGTATTTGCTGGTGTGGCATTGTTTGCTGTCTTCTCACTAGGCATGACTTCGCCTACGCTGATGATCACTGAGCGCTTGCTCTCTGAAATGGAGAGCATGGATTCTCCCATCTCTTTTTCCGTCGAATCTGCGGAGCGCTCATTCCGTGGAGGCTTTACGTTCAATGATGCTGAGATTGGCTACAATGGGGAAATGATTGCACATTTGGAGAGCGTGCGTTTCCACATGGGAATCTGGGGGATGGTCCGGTATCTCTTCACTGGAAGCGGCAGGCTTGATATCGAAATAGATGGAGGAGAGATCTCAGTGCCGCCTCTTGCTGTACCTGAAGGCGGTGGAGGGGAAGGCGGGGAATCTTCCATTCCATCATTCCTGACAGAGCATGATATTTCTCTCCATGTCCATGATGTCTCATTCTCAGCTTTCTCATTTGAAGCTGATTCTCTTGAGTTCTCCGCGTATCTCGATTGGAGCGATTACGGCATCCGTGTTGATATCAGCATGCCAGAGCTTCGCCGTGAAGACGGGAACAGCATGATTGTGGCACATGATATTGCTATGACAGCTACATGCAAAGAGAGGCTTTCATTCTCAGCATCTGTTTCATCAATAGAGATGGCAGGCGATGGGTACTCAATGCATCTTGACTCTCCTGTTATGAGAGGGGAGACATCGCTCTCTTTCGATGATTATTCTGCACGTCTCTCTTTCTCTTCATTGTCAGGAAGTGCCGGAGATGTCTCTTTTGCTGTTGGCCGTTCCTCGCTGCGCGCGGATGAGATGGGCGCAGAGCTTGTGCTTCTTTCATCATCTCTCGATAGTGGAAGCTATCACGTTGAATTGGGCGAAGCTGACTTCTCTCTGTCGGAGAGCACATTCGAAGCTGCGCTGAATCAGATCAATGCAGATGATGGTGAGAGGGAGCTTGCGGATATCGAATTTGCTCTCTTTGAGTATGATATAAAGAACAGTTCATTCTCTTTCTCTGTCCCATCGCTGCTGTCTTCTGCATTCCTCTCTCCAGATGGTGGCTTTGTCATCAACGCTTCTCAGCTGCTTCTTGGTGGCAAGCTAGGAGATGAGAGCGATTTCACGTTCTCTGGCAATGTGAAAGCTGAAGCTGATGGTTCGCTGCTGAGCGGGACAGGGGGAATAATCTCTGCCTCCATGAAGACTCGTGGCACTGAGATTGAAAGTGCAGATGTCGAGATAACAGATTTGCATCTTCCTGGTATCGGAGAGAGCGCATCGGTTTTTGTAGATTATCATGGTGGTGTTTTCTCACTTGACGCCAGCTATGGCGAATACGCGGAAATAAAAGGGAAGACAAGCGAAGATGGTCTAGCTGTCAGGGCATCTTACACATCCCTTCCGCTCTCACCATTCCTTCCGCTCGTTCGCGCATACATTCCAGTGCTTACTGCATATATACAGGATGAGACAGCTGTTACAGGAAGCTTCTCCGCAGATATCTCGAAAGATATGACAGGTCCTGTCGATTTCTCCATCGCGTTTAGCGATATCGCATTCAACAATCTCTCATTCTCGCTTGCTGCTTCTGGCACTGCGATGTTCAATGAAGATGATGTCGATATCGAGAACATCTCCCTGATAACCGATTGGGTAAGAGCTTCATATACAGGCAGAATCAGCTATCGGACAAGGCTCCCTGAAGGTCGCTTCGCGCTCTCGATGACGGATTCTGGCTATGAGCTTTTCGTTGCAGAGCTTGAGCTAGAGAGCGAGGAAGAGTATGTCTTCTCAGCAGAAATCCCGTATTTCTCTTCCAGCTATCTCCGTGGCAGTGTCAACTGGTCAGATGAAGATGTGATCGGCTCGGAAGCAACGCTGAAGATGGGTGATTATTACTATCCATTTGCACTGACAGTGGACTTCAAGGAGAATCTCATCTTAATCGAGAACGAGAGGCTCCACGCGAGAGTGCTGTTAGGGGAGAACATCGAGGGAGAGCTTGTCATGGATCGGTTCCTGCTGCCTGTTTTCAGGGAAGGACTTGCGCAGTCATATCTCGATGGAATGGTTGAGGCATCATTCTCTTTCACAGAGCAGAAGCTCTCGATAGATAGCGATGGCTTCACTCTCGGCTCGATTGGTATTCTGCCAGGTACTCCTGATCTCACATTCTCCATCACTGGAGATAATGACTCGCTCTCTCTTCATGATCTTTCCATCAGTTCCGATGTTTTCAGTGAGCTTGTAGGCAATATTGAAATCGGTTATTCATCTCCATCAATTGCCATGTATCTGTCATCCAGCAGCGGTGAGGCTCTGATGCTGTCCATCCTCCGTTCGTCGGATGGCATGTTCTCTGGGCTTTTGCGTGCAGGTGATTTCAATCTCGGCAGAGTTGGAATCGATGGAATGATTGGGGATATAAACTTGACAGCGCGTGCTGGAAGCTGGGAAGCTCTATCGTTCAGCGGCAGCATCAGATCATTCTCTTCCGATATGATCAACAATCCTGCATCGCTTCTCGCAAATCTATATATCGACAGAGATGAGATAGTCCTAAGTTCACTCTCATATACTACAGATAATCTCTCATTGCGTTCCGATAGCTCCAGATACTCATCTTCGGCAGGTCTGTTTGAAGCTGACTTCGCGCTTTCTGCCAGCATCAGCCGTGCGGATGGTCCTCTTCCTGTCGAGGCATCCGCAAATGTGAGCGTCGAGCTTCCTGCAGGTGAGAATCTTTCAGATGCCATCTCCACAGCTATTGGCAGCAGACTTGTTGGGACAAGAGCCAGGATCGATACAGGCAAGATCAACCTTGGCAATCTGATGAGCATAGATGAGCGCTCGCTTGAGCTTGTTTACACTGAATCAGGGCTGAGCATTTCCGGAAGCCTTGCTGAAGGATATGTGCAGAGTGACGGGAAATACTCTTTCAAAGTGGATCTGCAACCTGTTGCGCTCTTCTCTGTCGATGGCGGATTAGGGGATGGAGCAATACGCTTCACGATTGACAGCTTTGAGATAAGCGTTGCTGACCTCTTCCTCACTCCTTCAATCTCATTCCTCTCTCCATCGCTGGCTAGGGGGGAGATCACAGCAAGGCAGGAAAGCACTGGTTGGAATCTGTTTGGCTATCTCATGGCTGATGAAGTCTCTTTTGATGTCTTCTGGATGCCGAATGAGAGAGTCATACTCCATAATCCGTATTTCCTCGTATGGGACAGTTCCTTCACCTCCATTGTCGATGACTGCACTGTATTGAATATGCAAACTTATGAAAGGATTCCTGGACGTGTTGGTCTGACGATAAATCTGGGAAGATCTCTTTCGATGGATGAATGGCGCGTCGATGTCTATGCTGATGATGATAACTGGATCGGCATCAGACTGCCTCTCACATCTTCTAATATCGATATATGGGGAGATGTGATCGGAACACTCCACGTTGGACAGGGCAGTGATGGGGTTCTCTATCTCAATGGCGATTTGCACGCACGTGATCTGACTATGTCAATCGGAATGGAGCCGATGCCAGAGTGGATGACAAGTGAGGCTGCTTCTTCAGCCACGGCTGCGACGACAGCTGACCTGAATCTTCTGCTGACTGAGAACGTCAAGTTCCTCTTCCCGCTCACAGGCGATCCTATCCTCCGCGCAGATCTTGCAGAAAACCAGAATCTCCGTGTCAGGGTTGATGACAAGGGCAATCTGGATGTCTCTGGTTCTCTCGATATACGTTCAGGAGAGATTTTCTATTTCCAGAAGAACTTCTATATCACTGAAGGAAACATCAGCTTTGCACGCGATCCACTTGAAGCTTCATCGTTCAATCCAGTGCTTAACCTCAGGGCAAGGCTTAGGGATTTCGATGCAGATGGCAATAGCGTTGATATCTTCCTCGTTCTTCGAGACTCGACTCTCGATAACATCAGCCCGACATTCGAAAGCTCTCCGTCCAAGCCGCTTTCCGAGATCATGCAGATACTTGGACAGTCGATTCTGCCGACTTCCATCTATGGTGACATCACAGTCGGTTCGATGGTTTCGCTTGTCTCTGCCTCTGTCGATATCCTCTCCAGAATTGGCATCATCAGCTCTTCCAGGGAGGATACCCTTGAGCAGTCGATTCGTTCATCGCTATCGCTCGATACGTTCTCGCTCCATACGAATATCATTGAGAACCTGCTTCTTGACACAGTCTCATATGCTTCATCGAATATCGATACGGAGCTCTCTCCGATGGCAAGGTATCTCGACGGGACAACACTTTACCTTGGCAAGTACATCTCTCCGGAGCTGTATCTGGAAGGCATGGTGCATCTCGATGCTGAGAATAATATTACAGAGAACAGACATACATTCCTTGCAGATGATCTCAATCTCGATATAGAGATCTCCTTGGAATGGAATAATCCTCTGGCTGTATTCACTATCTTCACACGTCCTCAGAATGTCACTTTCTACGATCTCTTCGATTCATTTGGCTTTGGTTTTTCGAAGAGAATAGTCTGGTGAAGATGTTTGTTTTGTGAAGCCGCGTTTATAAGAGACTTTGCATATAGATGGAAATTGACCAATCTGCTAGTATTCACGCAGGAGATATGCCCATGAAAATCACAGCGAGGAAGATTCTTCTCGTTTTAACTATACTGGTTTTATCTGCAGCAGCGCTTTTCGCCTCCGATGATGATGGAGTCTGGTGGGATGGCATGAATATGACAACCTTCCGCTATAAAGGGCTTATGAATGTCAGCGAGAGGAGCGTGGATTCACTTCTTTCACCATATCTTGGACAGCCATTCTCGGATGCTGTTTTCTCTGAGATCATCAGTACGCTATATGCTGAACCTTGGCTCAATTACGTCTCTGCAGAGGCCTTGAGGGAAGGTGATGATGGGCATTTGGTCATAGAGTTGACGTTCAGCGAGAATCCGATGGTCTCATCAGTGACAGTGGAGGGTGAGAGAAGAATTGGAGAGAATCCGCTTCTCCGTTCCCAGTCCATTGCCAAGAATGTCTTCTTCACGCCTTCAATGCTCTCGGTGAATGCAGATGCAATTCGCTCATACTACCTCGAGAGAGGCTACAGGGATGCCACTGTCACAGCTAGCTACAGCGAGGATGAGAGCACGAATACTGTCAGCGTTCTTTTCACTGTCAGCGAAGGCAAGCAGTACAAGGTTCGTGACATCCTCTTTTCAGGAATCTCCGGCCTGACAGCAAAGGATCTGACAGGCGTGATGACCCAGAAGAAGAGATCATTCTTCAATGCTGGAAATTTGATCATGACCAACATAGAGCCAGATAAAAGCGCTATCATCGCGCTCTATGGCGCCAAGGGCTATCCCGATGCCTCTGTCGTGAGCGTCGATGTCGTCTCCACAGGAGAAGAGGATGAGAATGTCATCTATGTAAATCTTGAGTATACGATCTCAGAAGGGGATAGGTGGACAATCGGCACTGTGGCATTCAGCGGCAATGAAGTCTTCTCGAATGAGTCTATTGCAAGCCTGATCAATGTCGATACGGGGGATGCGTACAATGCTGAAGATATAGCTGCTATGCAGAATGCTATCAGTTCCCTCTATTATGACAACGGCTATATCCGCTCGCAGGTCATCTTCACGCCGCTTCGCGATGAGAGCACGCATACAATCAGCTACGATATACAGATATCGGAGGGTGAGCAGTCAGTTGTAGAGGATATCATAATAACTGGACTGACAAAGACAAGGCCATATGTTCTCGAGCGTGAGATCACGCTCCATGTCGGCGATGTTTTCTCCCGTTCCGCACTGATACGAAGCCAGCAGAACATGATGAATACTGGACTTTTGTCGACAGTCAGGGCGGATCTCCTCTATGGAGAGACAGAGAATGGCGTCATCATTGAATTCACAGTGGAGGAAGGAAACCAGATGGAGCTTCAGTTCGGAGCCACATTCGGCGGTACTGTCGATGGGTTTCCCATTTCAGGCTTTCTCCAGTGGGCTAACAGAAATCTGGCAGGAACTGGTCGTGATCTCGCCATCTCCACGACATTATCTCCCGATACACAGTCTGTTTCTCTTTCACTCTCTGATGATTGGGTGGGGGACAGAAGATGGGCAAACTCCATCTCTCTCTCATTTGAGAGAAGCTATCGGGACAACACGCTGATGAAGAATCCGAACTCCGAGATGTTCGACGGAAGGGATGAGAACAAGGAGACATTCCCTCTCGGTTACAACAGTGCAGATGAGTGGTATGCTACTGACAATCCTCTCTATCCATCGGATGCATATCTCATGGCTTATGATTACTACAGGATCGCTCTTGGCTATACTACTGGATACACATTTGCTTTTGATCCCGGTTCGCTGACGCTCAGCGCAGGTATCTCAATAGGTATAAACCATGCTGTCTTCGATGACTCCATGTATACGCCATATGAGGAGCTGATCTGGAAGTATCATCAGGATTGGCAGTGGTCCAACAGACTCACGCTCTCTGTCACATGGGATGGAAGGGACTTGAGGCAGAACACGACACGTGGCTATGTGCTCAGCGCATCATATACATATGCTGGCGGTATCCTGATGGGGCTTTCCAACTACAACAGGCTTTCGCTTTCGGGCTCTGTCTACCATTCGCTCTTCACTTACCGCGATGAGGAGGAGAGGCCATATAGCTTAGTTCTTTCCTATACAGGTTCTGTCTCCTTCATGTTCGATCAGTTCTGGGGCAAAGATGGAAAGTGGGGCTGGTATAACGCAAAGGAAGGCGCGACACGCTACGAGATGCTCTACATCGATGGAATGAACATCGGAAGAGGATTCGATGTCATCTACGACAAAGCATTCCTCTGGCATAATCAGATTGATCTGACTTATCCGATAGTCTATCAGATGGTCGCAGTTGAGGGCTTCGCATCTGCTACAGGCGTGACAGATGATATTTCCGATCTCTCTTCGTTCTGGAACATTGACTGGTATTTCGCTGCAGGCGTTGGACTGAAGATGCAGATTCCAGGATTCCCTCTCGGCCTTTACCTAGTTGAAAACTGGACATGGGACCAGCACAGGGGCTTTAGATGGGACTCTACAGGTATAGGCAATTCCGGCCTTAAGCTTGTACTTGCTATCACGACATCATATTATTGATACGATGGAAAAGAATGATAACCTGACGCCGATGATGCGTCAGTATTGGGAAATAAAGGAAAAGCATCAGGATATGGTGCTTTTCTTCCGTCTTGGAGATTTCTATGAGATGTTCGGCTCCGATGCTGAGGAGGTCTCCAAGCTCCTTAATCTCACGCTTACTCACAGAGGCAAAGAGCGCATGTGCGGTATTCCATACCATGCAGCGAGAAATTACCTCAAGAGGCTTCTCGATGCTGGAAAGAAGGTCGCAATCTGCGAACAGCTTTCACTTCCTGAAAGCTCAAAGGAGCTTGCGAAGCGAAGCGTGACGGAAATCTACACTCCAGCCACTGTTGTCGATGACGAGTATCTTGATTCCCTTTCATCATCATACGTGCTTTCACTCGATCTGAATAGCAAGGGCATATATGCTTCTTGGGCTGATATCTCAACTGGAATATTCCGTGTCCGTGTACTTCCAACTGAGCGCGAGTTCCTGTCCCTGGAAGCCCTGATAGAATCCATACAGCCGAAGGAGATTGTCGTCTCCGATGATTTGTACTTCACCGAGAAGCCATTCAGGGCCGTTCTCGACAGATCCGGTGCGATTGTCACAAAGCTGCCAGCTTGGTATTTCTCCGTGAGGGAAGGGCGGAGGGAGGCTGAGAAACAGTTCCCGGCCTCATCGCTCGCTCTCTTTGGAATCGCGGAGAAAGATCCTCTTCTCTCTCCAATAGGGGCATTGCTGAAGTACATCAATGATAATGTCAAATCTGAGATGCCGCAGCTTAGGGCGATAGAGAGAATAGAGGATGATACATATCTTCTTCTCGACAGTGCAGCTGTAAGGAACCTTGAGCTCATCGCATCGCTTGTGAGTGGCAGGACGGAGGGCTCTCTCTTCGCAGCTATCAACAGGACAAAGACGGCCTCCGGTGGACGTTTCCTGAAGGATGCCATACTCCATCCTCTGCGTGACAAGGAAAAGATAGATAAGCGTCTCAGTCATGTTGATTTTTTCTACAACGACAAAGCTGAGATGGAGAGGGTACGGGAGCAGCTTTCGCTCTCTTCGGATCTGGAGCGCCTCAGTGCCAGGGCTTCGATGCGTAAGCTCACTCCACGCGATTTCATCGCTATCGCAGATTCAGTCACCGCATTCTTCTCAATCATAAGCGGAAGGGAAGAGTACTTGCATGATGTGGATGATTTCTCATCTTCGTTCGAGGCCCTTATTGATTTCTCAGCAGATGTGCTTAGAGCTATTAACAGGGAGTGCACAAATGTACAGAATGAAGGAACTGTAATTCTCACAGGATTCGATGATGCACTCGACAGCGCAAGATCTTATCTTACTGATGGTGAGAAGCTCCTTGCTGAGTATATGGAGAGGATAAAGAACGAGACAGGAATACAGAATATGAAGCTGGGGTCGAACAGGATCATCGGCTCGTATTTTGAAGTCTCGAAATCACAGGTCAGCAAAGTTCCTGAAAGCTTCATCAGACGGCAGACGCTGGTTGGCGGTGAACGTTTCACGACTGCAGAGCTAGATGCGATGAAGGAGAAGCTTGTAAGTGCGCAAAGCGAGGCTGCGGAGCGTGAGAAAGCTGTCTACTCATCATTCCTCGACAAAGCGTCAGAGCTTTCCGCTTCCATCGATAGCATGGGTAAAGTCCTTTCCTCTCTCGATTACTACTCATCTCTCGCGTTTCTCGCTCATGAAAGAGGATATGCAAAGCCTGAGATCATCGAAGAAGGGGAGCTGGAGATTGTAAACGGCAGGCATCCCGTAGTGGAAGCGTATGCTGGACGTGAGAATTATACAGCCAACTCCTTCTCATCCTCTCCGTCGCGCTTTGCTTTGATCACCGGTCCGAATATGGCGGGAAAGAGCACTTATCTGAGGGAAATCGCCATCATAACGCTGATGGCGCACATGGGGTCGTTTGTCCCCGCTGACAGCGCTATTGTTCCAGTGACAGATAAGATCTACTGCCGTGTCGGTGCCTCTGATAACCTTGCCAGAGGCGAATCCACGTTCCTTGTTGAAATGGCTGAGACCGCGGCAATACTCAGAGGAGCGACGCGCCGCTCTCTTGTCATCATGGATGAGATTGGCAGGGGCACATCAACTCAGGATGGCATGTCGATAGCATATGCTGTGATGGCGTATCTCAGGACGCTCGGAGCGATAACGCTTTTCGCTACGCATTACCATGAGCTGACGATGCTCGACACATCAGGCATGCAGCTCTTGCATATGTCAGTGCTGGAAGAGAAGAATACGATCACATTCCTTCGCAAGGCGGAGCCGGGGGCTGCTGCATCCTCTTATGGTATACATGTAGCTAAGCTGGCAGGTGTTCCCAGGGAAGTCATAAAGGAAGCCGTTTCATTCCAGAAGAAGCATTTTGCAGATTATTCTTTCAATTCCGATCAGGGGGATCTCTTCATTGACAGCAGCGGAGTAGAGAAAGAGAGCCTTGAGAAGGAGATTATCGAGGAGCTCGATGCTTTCGATACTGATTCTTCGACACCGCTTGAAGCTTTGATGTTCCTCTCACAGCTTAAGCAGAAACTGGAAGGTACTTGTTGACATCTGCAAAGCTTTCTGGTATAAGGACTACAGTTTCATTTAAAGTGATTTAAAGGGACCGGCTAGGGTCCCTTTATTCATGAATGGAGGAATATGCTGACAAGTGACGCTGCAGAGAGCACATTATACAGCCAGATAAGTTCTCTTCTGGACGGATTGGGGCTTAAGACTGTCGAAGCTCAGGACACAGTCCATCAGGGAACACACTCAATGAGAGTTGTTGTGTACAGAAATGACAGAGAAGTGAACACGGACGATCTCTCTCAAGCGTATAACATCATCTATCCGCGCTATAGCGTTATATTCTCAGACAGGGATCTGGAGCTTGAGGTTTCCTCTCCTGGACTGCAGAGAAGCTTCAAGGATACTGTTGAGTTCAGCATTTTCACCGGTAAGCTTGTAAGAGTATATGTCAATTCGTTCTCTTCATATGTTACGGGAACGATTGCAAGCTCCGATGAGAGCTCTGTGACGCTTACAGGCTGTAACATCGAAGATAAGGGAGAGGAACGGGAAAGCCTTACTGTTCCTTTCAGTGATATAGCAAAGGCAAAGCTGGAGTACAGATGGGAGGCATAAGACATGCTTGACTTGACTGAAGAAATCAATTCGATGATAAGCGAAAGACATATGGATGAGGAGAAAGTGCTCTCCCTTATCCGCGATATGCTCGTCAGTGCATATAAGAGAAAGTTCGGAACTGATGAGAACTGTGTTGTCCGCTTCTTCCCTGGCAGGACTGGTGAGCTTGATAGAGCTGTAGAGATCTATTCAGTCAAGGAAGTTGTCAATGAAGAGGATTGGTATGACAACGTCCGTCAGATTCCTGTCGATGAGGCACAGGATCTTGTCGAAGGTGTAGAGGCTGGTGACTCTCTTGAGATTCCTCTTGATCCCAAGAGCTTTGAGTATTCAGCTGTACAGAGCGCGAAGCAACGTTCCCAGCAGGTTGTGAAAGAGTACAATACAGACCGTGTCTACGTCGATGCCAAAGCTATGGAAGGCAAGCTTGTAATCGGTGAAATCAAGAAGACTACAAAAAGCGGCGATTATCTTGTGAACCTCAATCTTGAGGATACAGATGCAATCTTCCCTGTACGCGGCCAGTCTCCTAGAGAGACATATGAGCTACAGGAAAAGCTCAAGTTCTTCGTAGAGAAAGTAGACAAAGGCGAGGACAGGGGCCGTGGAGACAAGAGAAGGAAGGGTGGTATCAGAATACTGCTTACTCGTTCCAGCAAGGAATTCGTCAAAGCCTTGATTGAGAATGAAGTTCCTGAGATCTCTTCTGGCGATGTCGAGATCAAAGCAATTGCAAGACACGCTGGAGTTAGAACGAAGGTCGCTGTCGATACACGCAAGACTGATATCGATCCAGTCGGTTCCACAGTCGGAAAAGCTGGAACAAGAATCCAGACGGTGATGACTGAGTGCGAGGGAGAGAAGATCGATGTTGTCAGATACTCTGACGATCCGCTTGTCTTCATTGCAAATGCGCTCATCCCTGCGCAGGTGAAGCGCGTTGTCACAATCGATCCGCAGACAAAGCATGTTGTCGCTATCGTTGATGACAACCAGCTTGGAATAGCAATCGGGCAGGGGGGCGTGAACGTCAAGCTTGCCAAGACTCTTTGCGACTGGAATATTGAAGTCAAAACACAAGATCAGTTCAACGATATGGAAGAGACACTCGAGATTTATCGCAATGTCGACAGTCTTTTCAAATCAGATGAGGAAGAGAAAGAGGAGAGACCTCTCACGAATGATGAGATCGGCATTGATCCTGATGACACTCCTCTTACTGATATCGGGCTTGATGAAGCACTTGTCAAGAAGCTTCATGATATCGATATCTGGTCCATTCAGGAGTTCTTCGATTACAATGATGATGAGCTCAGGGAGAAAGGTCTCTCTGATGAAGAGATCTCCACAGTACGCAATAGCGTGGAGATAACGGAGGAGGAAGAGGAAGGCGGCAGCTTCGAGTGTCCGATCTGCCATACTGAGCTTCCTGCTGGTACGGAAGTCTGTCCGAACTGCGGCGCTGAGTTCGAGTTCGAATGATATAAGGATGAAAATGGCTGAAGAAAACAAGAACGACGAAAAAATCAAGGTGAATGTGATTAAGAGGACAGTTCCACAGAAACCGCAGAAGGCAGCGGAGACTGAAGTGGCTGAGGTGGAGAAGAAGCATATTGTCCTCAAGAAGAAGCCTACAATCGTTGTCAAGGTCAAGGAGAAGGAAGAGGAAGTGAAGGACAAGGCGGCGAAAGCTGATGACTCCCGTCCACTTTCTGAAAGCACAGCTCCCTCTCCTCGTGTCATACCTTACGACAAGAGCAAGCTCCCTCCTATCAATCCTGAGCCAAAGAAAAGCCATAGCGAGAAGACTGCAGAGGCTAAGAAGGAGAGCGTGAAGGAGCATAAGGAGACTGTTGTCCTCACAGGCAAGAGTTTCATGACAAACACGGCTGTCCATCATCAGAACTCGAGGATACAGTCCCCGCTTCACAATGGGCCTGTTATCATCAAAAGCGAGAATCTTCCACCGGTTCCAGGCCAGAAGGTCAATGGAGCTGAAAGCGGTGAGGCTCCCCATAAAC
This sequence comes from Candidatus Ornithospirochaeta stercoripullorum, assembly GCA_017694595.1. GTDB lineage: Bacteria > Spirochaetota > Spirochaetia > Sphaerochaetales > Sphaerochaetaceae > Ornithospirochaeta > Ornithospirochaeta stercoripullorum. Next base: position 38,018 of record JADIMT010000080.1, read on the forward strand.
CACGCGTTGCAGGCATCGTCGGTGGACGTCCGGCAGGTGGTTATCAGAAGGGGCAGAACGGCCAGAGACGATTCCAGAATGGCAATGGCAGGGGCGGACAGCAAGGCTTCCAGAGACAGGGTCAGGGCCAGAGAATGCCTCGTCCGGGCCAGAGCTACACTCCTCAGGGAGAGCGTGGACAGTTCAAGCCAGGGCAGAGGCCAGGGTTCTCTCGTCCAGGCTTCCAGAGACCTGGTGCGGCAGCTGCTCCTGAAATCAACCAGAAAGGACCTGGAAAGAAGCCTCAGAGCAGTTCAAGAAGAAAGGACTATTCTGACAAATACCAGAAAGATGAAGAGCTGGATTTTCAGTTCCAGAAGAAGAAGAGAGAGGAACTCAAGCTTGCTTCTGTGCCTAAGTCAATCGACATCATGGAGTCCATCACTGTCGCTGATCTGGCAAAGAAGATGAACCTCAAAGCTTCTGATATCATCTCGAAACTCTTCAATATGGGGCTGATGGTCACAATCAATCAGCAGATTGACCATGAGACAGCAGAGATCATCGCATCTGAATATGGCTGTGAAGTCCATCTTGTCTCACTCTACGATGAGACTATCATCGCTCAGGATGAAGATAAGCCAGAGGATATGGAACCGAGAGCTCCGATTGTCACTATCATGGGTCATGTAGACCATGGTAAGACTAAGCTTCTCGATGCTATCAGGTCATCACATGTGGCTGAAGGCGAGTTCGGTGGCATCACGCAGCATATCGGTGCATACAAAGTGAGCGTGCCGGAGAAGGGCGATATCGTCTTCCTCGACACACCTGGCCATGCCGCATTCTCTATGATGAGAGCACGTGGTGCACAGGTGACAGATATCGTTGTCCTCGTCGTAGCTGCAAATGATGGCGTCATGCCTCAGACAAGAGAAGCGATTGACCACGCTAAGGCTGCGAAAGTACCAATCATCGTTGCCATCAACAAAGTCGATTTGGCAGATGCGAATCCAGAGAGAGTCATGCAGCAGCTCTCCGATCTTGGCCTTGTTCCTGAAGAGTGGGGCGGCCAGACGCTTTACTGCCGTATCTCTGCGCTGAAGAAGGAAGGCATCGATGATCTTCTTGATACAATCCTGCTGCAAGCTGAGATGCTTGAGCTGAAAGCTAATCCGCACTGCAGGGCTGTCGGCAAGATTCTCGAATCGAGAATCGATCAGGGCCGCGGTATCGTTGCGACAGTCATCATCGAGAAAGGTACGCTGCATCAGGGCGACTACTATGTCGCTGGTATCTATCCTGGACGCGTCAGGGCTATGTTCGATGATAAAGGGCGCAAGGTCAAAGTTGCAGGTCCATCCGACCCAGTTGAGATCATCGGTCTTTCAGATATCCCGTCCGCAGGCGATCCGTTCCAGGTTACGGAGGACGAGAAGCAGGCCAGGATGGTTGGTGCGAAACGCCAGGAGCTTGAGAGAATCGGCGAGAGCGGCAAGAACAACAAGATCACTCTCGAGAACATCAACCAGAAGATCATGGAAGGCAAGATCACTGACTTCAATGTCATCATCAAAGGTGATGTGCAAGGTTCTGTCGAGGCATTGCAAGGTGTGCTTGAGAAGCTCTCCAACAGCGAAATCCGTCTCAACGTGCTTCGCGCTTCCGCAGGTGCTATCATCGAATCGGATATCACGCTGGCGGCAGCATCCAACGCTATCGTCATCGGCTTCAATGTCCGTCCGACTCCAAGAGCCCAGGCTCTCGCAGAGCAGGAGAAAGTCGAGATCAAGAAGTACAACATCATCTACGATGTTGTCGATGATATCCGCGATGCGATGGAAGGAAAGCTCTCCCCGGAGATCAAGGAAGTCGATATCGGCAAAGTGGAAGTCAGAGAGACCTTCAAAGTGCCTAAAGTCGGCCTGATTGCTGGATGCTATGTCACGGAAGGCAAAGTTAAGCGTTCTGCATTGGTGCGCGTAATCCGCGACTCCATCCAGATCAACAAGGATATGATCCATATCTCATCTCTCAAGAGATTCAAGGATGACGCCAAGGAAGTCAACGAAGGCTTCGAATGCGGTATTGGACTGGAGAACTGGCAGGATCTGCAAGTTGGCGACGTGCTTGAGATTGTAGAGACAGAGGAAGTGAGAAGGAAGCTGGAAGTAAATGAGTGAGTTTTCACAGTCTAGGCTTGAACATAGAATCATGGAGGCGATAGGACAGCTTATCGTCTCCGGTGCTATCAAGAATCCGCATCTCTCTCCATTCACATCTGTGACGAGAGTTGAGCTTTCTCCGGATAACGCTTCTGCGACAGTCTTCGTCTCTGCTGTCCCTGATAACCGTATCGATCCATCCGTGAAAGCGTTGGAGAGCGCTAAGGGCTTTATACAGTCACGCATCGCAGCCATCCTGAAAACAAGGAACACGCCCGTCCTCACATTCCGCCGCGATGATTCATACAGAGAGGCAGAACGGGTCAACAGACTCATTGACGAGGCGCTGGGAAGGTGATGCGCTCCTTCTCGATCCAGCTTCTCGATAAAGAGAAGGGAATCACATCCTTTCAGGCGCTTTCTCCTCTTAAGAGGGAGATGAAAGGAGTTAAAGTTGGCCATGCTGGAACGCTTGACAGATTCGCATCCGGCATGATTGTCGCTTTGACAGGAGGAGCCACTAAGCTTAATCCGATCTTCTCTTCATTCGATAAGGAATATATTGCCTCAATCCGTTTCGGAGAGGAGACCGATACGCTGGATCCGGAAGGAAATGTCATAGCTTCCGCTGCATTGCCATCCCAGGAGAGCGTCAGAGCTGTTCTTCCTTCATTCCTTGGACGCCAGATGCAGACGCCACCTGTCTACAGCGCTATCCATGTCGATGGGAAGAGAGCCTATAAAGAAGCGAGAAAAGGAAAAGATGTCGAGATGCCAGAGCGTGAGATTGAAGTCTCATCCATCTTGCTGCTTTCGCAGAGTGATGATGAAGCTGTTATCCGCGTCTCCGTCTCTAAAGGCACATATATAAGAGCGCTTGCCCGTGATATCGCACGCGCATGCGGATCGTGCGGCTACCTGACCGATCTCAGACGCATCCGTACAGGCCCATGGCAGCTTTCGGACAGTGGCAAGGATTCGATTGAGCTTCTCTCGATGACAGGACTGCTTTCCACCGTTGTCCTCTCCGAGAGAGAAAGGATAGCAGTGGAGAATGGCACAATAACGAGGCGGGCCGTGCTCTCAGACAGCGATAGCACTCTGCCTTATTGCTTTCTCTTCTTCGGCTCAGAGCTCTTTGGCATTGGAGAGAAGACTGATGGCCGTTATCGTATCCTTTCGAGGTTGGACAGATGATAGAGATATCTTTTTCAAAGCTTGTTGAGAGCGGTGAATACAGGCATGTTCCTGTCGTCTTCTCTATCGGTGTCTTCGATGGCGTCCATCGTGGCCATAAGCTTGTGCTGGAGAAGCTTGTGAAGCTCAAAGAGGAACGCAAAGCGGAGAAAAGCGCAGTCATCACGTTCGCTACAAATCCAAAAGGAAGGGAAGGTGCGTTGGATACACTCCGCCTGAGGAGCGAATACATAGCTTCTTTTGGTGTGAATTTGCTTGCGGTGATTGACTTTTCTCCCATATTCAGTAAGATAACAGCTTGTGAGTTCACAGAGCTTTTGACAAAAGCTTTCCAGCCTTCCGGTGCTGTAGTCGGAGCTGATTTCCGCTTCGGGAATCCCTCTGCTGAAGCCGATGGACATGGCTTGGAGAGGTTTTTGAGGGAAATGGGCTGTGACGCACCAGTTGAAATAGCTGATTCCGTTCTGGACGGAAATGGAGAGAAAATCTCTTCAAGCCGTCTCAGACAGATGATAGAAAAAGGGGAGCTCGGGTGTTTCCTGAAGCTTTCCGGTCAATTCTACAGGGTTGATCTTGTGCCGTTACCTTACAGATTGGACTCTGGAGAACTGATTTTCAGCAGAGCATCGATTCATCAGCTCCTGCCGCCACCAGGGCTGTATGATGCCGCTATTCTTAGCTTGAAGGGAAAAGTGATTAAAGCTGAGGCTGAAATCGATGGAGAGTCTCTCCATGTTTTGCCGTCTTCTGGCTTTTATGAATGCGGGAAAGATGAGCTGCTCCTGGATTCTTTATATCTGGAGAAGAGAAGATGATCACAAAGGAACAGAAGAAGGAAATCGTGGTCAAGTATGGCAATGATGCCAGGAACACAGGTGACGAGAAAGTGCAGGTTGCACTTCTTACAGCAAGGATCAATGACCTGCAGAATCATTTCAAGGTCAATCCAAAGGACCATGCATCAAGACGTGGACTCCTGAAGCTTGTCGGTCAGAGAAGACGCATTCTGAAATATATCAAGAATCGCGACATTGATGAGTATCGCCAGCTGATTGCAGACCTCGGCCTGAGAAAATAAGATTATATGGAAAGCCAGCTTTGTCTGGCTTTCTCTTGTGTAATATAAAGAACAAAAAAAGAACAAAGAAGGAAGATTATGGCAGAAGTACATTCAGTATCGGTCAAGATCGGGGATATCGACCTGGTGTTCGAGACCGGAAAAATCGCGAAGCAGGCAAATGGTGCAGTCTATGCTCATTATGCTGGCAGCGCAGTCATCGCTACAGTCTGCTGCGGCGATGCACCCTCAGAACCGATTGACTACGTCCCAGTGTCGGTTGAATACAATGAGAAATATTACGCTGCGGGAAAGATTCCCGGAGGTTTTCTTAAAAGAGAGTCCAGACCAAAGGATAAGGAGATTCTCGTCTCACGTCTGATTGACCGTCCGATGAGACCGCTCTTTGACAAGGCTTTCGGCCGCGAGATCCAGATTGTCCCTACAGTCGTTTCCTCTGATATGTGCCATACTCCTGATATCGTGGCTATCAACGCAGCTTCCTGCGCTGTGACTATCTCCGATATCCCATTCTATGGCCCGATTGCTGCTGTACGTGTTGCCAAGATCGGAAGCGAATATGTCATCAATCCGACATTCCAGCAGATTCCAGCCGCTTCCCTCGATATCGTTGTAGCAGGTACTCATGATGGCATCACGATGGTTGAAGGCGGAGCTAAGGAAGTCAGCGAGGATGATATGCTTGGTGCTATTGCCGCCGCACAGCCTGTGATCGCAAAGATCTGCGAGGCTCAGGATGAGCTTAAGAGAATCTGTGGAAAGGAGAAGCTTCCTCTGATGGAAATCGAGGAAAAGGATCTTTCCTGGATGGAGCCTATCAAAGAGTATGCATATCCACTGGAGAAGGAAGCTTCATTTGTAAAGGGCAAGATGAACCGCTATGCAGCTCTCTCCGAAGTCCACAATGCTGTGAAAGAGAAGTTTGCTGATCTTCTTGCAGAGGATGAGAAGAGAAGCGGCGAGGTTGATAAAATGTTCGAGGATATGGAATACAACATCCTCCGCTCTTCAATCCTCAATGATGGCGTCAGGACCGATGGCAGAAAGGTTACAGAGATCAGGCCGATCACTTGTGAAGTTGGTCTTCTGCCATGCACACATGGCTCAGCGCTCTTCACTCGCGGAGAGACACAGTCTCTTGCTGTTACAACGCTTGGCACAGTCCAGGATGAGCAGCTCTTTGATAACATCGATGGTGAGAAGTCATATTCCAACTTCATGCTCCATTACAACTTCCCACCATACTCTGTAGGTGAGGTCGGAAGGCTTACAACAGGCAGAAGGGAAATTGGCCATGGACACCTTGCACAGCGTGCTCTCGAGGCAGTTATTCCTTCAAAGGATGAATTCCCGTATACAATCCGCGTAGTCTCGGAGATTATGGAATCAAACGGTTCTTCTTCAATGGCATCTGTGTGCGGTGGCTGTCTCTCCCTCATGGATGCTGGTGTGCCTATCAGGAAGCCAGTTGCTGGCATCGCTATGGGTCTCATCACAGAAGGTGCTGATTACTCAAGATATGTCATCCTTTCAGATATCCTCGGAGAAGAGGATCACCTTGGTGATATGGACTTCAAGGTTGCTGGAACTAAGGATGGTATCACAGCGTTCCAGATGGATATCAAAATCGCTGGCGTCACACCTGAGATTATGAGGAAAGCTCTGCAGCAGGCAAAAGAAGGCAGGATGCACATCCTTTCAATCATGCTTCAGACGCTGCCAGCTCCTCGTGCTGATATCTCTGAGCTTGCTCCTAAGATTCTCTCACTCAAGGTGCCTGAGGATAAGATCGGTGCTGTTATCGGAACAGGCGGAAAGACAATCAAGTCCATCGCTGCCCAGTCCGGTGCGGAGATCAACATCGATGATGATGGCACAGTGATGATCTACGGACGCAATAACAGCTCCGCGCAGGAAGCTAAGCGCCTTGTTCTCTCCATCATCGAGGAGCCAGAGGTGGGCAAAATCTACCAGGGAACAGTCAAGAGAATCGTTGACTTCGGCGCATTCATCGAGATTCTTCCAGGAAAGGAAGGACTCTGCCATATCTCCAAGCTGGCAAGAACAAGAGTCAAGAACGTCTCCGATGTCCTCTCCGTAGGTCAGCAGGTTGATGTGAAGCTCATTGAAATCGACAGGATGGGACGTCTTAATCTCTCCTATATCGATGCTCAGCCAGAGGCGGATAAGGACGAGAAGAAGGAAAAGAAGAACTGATGGTGATTTCTATCAAGGCCGAGAAAGGAGCTGTTATTCCCAGCTATAAAACAGAGGGGGCTGCTGGCGCTGATGTGTCAGCTCTCCTTCCTTCTCCCATCGTCCTTGAAAAGGGAGAGATCAAAGCTATTCCTACAGGTCTCTTCCTTGAGATACCTGAAGGCTATGAAGTGCAGGTCCGGCCACGTTCCGGGCTTGCTCTCTCATCTGGCGTCACTGTTCTCAACGCGCCAGGTACGATAGATTCAGATTACAGGGGAGAGGTCCGTGTCATACTGATCAATCTCTCCAATGAACCTTTCACGATTCATAATGGTGACAGAATCGCACAGCTTGTTGTTGCGCCAGTCACTAAATGCTGCTTTGAGGTGAAAGAGGAACTATCTCAGACAGCAAGAGGTACAGGAGGCTTCGGGTCCACCGGTGTCTGATAAACCGACAAGAGGCAGATTCATGCTGCTATATCGCTTCATCCTCATCCAGTTTCTACAGAATTTCGCAGTAGCATTCTCATTCTTCTTCTGCATCTTCTTCATCAACTCAATACTTCTGCTGGTGCAGAGGATATTGCTGAAGAATATAGATCTGATGACGATGCTGGAAATGGTGGCACTATCCATGCCGCAGTTCCTGATTTATACATTCCCTTTCGCATCTCTTGCCGCTTCATCGATGGTCCTTGGAGATCTTGGCTCTTCGAATGAGCTGCTTGCGATACGAAGCTCTGGTATAGCCTCCTCAAGAGTCTATCGTCCTCTGATTGCAGCATCGATTGTGCTGTCATTTGTCACATTCTTCTTTGCAGATGTCGTATTGCCCTGGTCAAGCGTTGTCTATGAAGAGCGGCTCCAGATTCTGATGCAGGAAATGCCGACCTTTGAGATAGAATCAAATACTGTGAATACAGTCGGCAATATCGTGCTCCAGAACGGTGAGACAGAGGGGAATATCATTCACGATATAGTGCTCCTGTCAGAAGAGGAGGGCGAGAACCGCACAGTGCTTTCAGAGAGAGGAACGCTGACGCTGATTGATAGCTGGAACTACATATATTCGCTGAGGCTGGAGAATCCGGAGATCCTCATCACTGATAGCGATGATATCGAGTCATATGGGTTGTCACATGCTGATAGCGCTGAGTTCTTCCTCGATTTCTCTGAGCAGATTCCATCGCTGACAAGCTCTGCACCTGTCAATCTCTCTTCACGTGACCTGATTTCCGGAATTGCGGAACGAAGCGAAAGCGAGCGTGCAGATATGCTCTCGTGGCATGAGAGAAGGGAAGAGGAGAAGCTTGCACTCTCAGAAGCGCTGAAAGCTGTGTCGCGAGGCGAGGAGGATGGCAGCTATCTTATAAGTACGATTGCTGAAACTGACTCTGAAATCCAGAGCAGGGGTGATCATCCGCCACGCAATTTCTACTCGCAGTACTATAAAGCAGAACTTACAAAGAAGTTCGTGCTTTCCGCAGCCTGCTTCTGCCTGACGCTGATTACGCTCCCCCTTTCCATGTTCCGCGTCAAACATGGCAAGCTGACAGGTTTTGCTATCTCGCTGCTGATAGCAGTCGCTTACTGGTATATGCTCTTTGCAGTTCAGCTGGAGATCTTCAATATACACTCATCTCCATATCTGCTGATTGCGCTGCCGGATATATTAATCACAGTGATAGCGCTTCTGCTGATCATGCGCTTCAGGAAGGCAAGATGAAAATACTTACGCGCTATACTATCTTCTCTATACTGAAGACAGCTGTTGTCACAATACTCATCTTCGCTTTGATACTTGCTGCTGTGGAGCTCTTTTCCAAGATGGACCAGATCATGCACAGTACTGTCGATCCGATAAGGCTGATTGAATACATAATCCTCTCCCTGCCTGAGTATCTGATGATGGCAGCTTCCATCTCGCTGCTTTTTTCCGTCACATATTTCTTGTCGACACTCAGCGCGAACAACGAGATGATTCCTATACTGAACGCGGGTGTAAGTCCGGTAAGACTCCGCATTCCAATCATCGTGCTGGCTATCATTCTGACGCTTCTTGGATTTCTCTTCCAGGAGCATACAGTCATCGCGGCAGCTACACGCCATGATGAGCTGGAGACTGAGCTTTTCGGAGCATCATCGACACGTGACAGCCGCAATATAGTGCTAACTGATGATGATGGCTATATGATTTATACGCGCCGCTTCAGTGAAGCGACTGGCGTCATCTACGATCCAGTGCTTGTCAGAAGCGAGAACGGGAAGATAGCAGAACGCATCGAGAGCAGAAGAGCCAGATACGATGAAGAGAAAGGCTACTGGATCTTCGAAGATGCCAGGATATATACAGTATCAGGGCAGGATGTGCTTACAGATGTTCAGAGCGAACTGGAAGTGCCTCTCTTCGATCCAGAGCCACGTCTTTTCCGTACACAGAACACAACGATTGAGACTATGGACAGGGAGACGGCTCGGGATTATCTGGACAGGCTCTATCATTCAAACCATCAGGCATGGCAGGCAAGCGCGACAGATTACATACGCCGTGTCTCATCACCATTGGCTATACTCGTGCTGATGTTCATCTCTGTCTCCATGGGCTATAATTTCAAGAAGAACGTTCTCCTCTTCTCTATTATCCAATCGCTGTCAATTGCCGTTATCTACTATGTAGCGGATATGGTTTTCTCTATAATGGGGCATCAGGGAGCAGTTGCACCTGCAATGACAGTTGTCGCCCCGCTTGTTCTGACAGTGCTGCTGTCATTAGTGATTTCATTGCTTGGAAGAAAGATATGAGCATCATAAGAATACTTAAGAAAGACAAGAACACAGAAGCCCGTCTGGGCATCCTCTCACTCCCTCACGGAGATGTGGAGACGCCGGCATTCATGCCAGTCGGCACAAATGGAACAGTCAAAGGCATCTACCATGATACAGTCAGGAACATGGGCTATGGCATCATACTTGGCAATACTTACCATCTCTATCTCAGGCCTGGTACCGAAGTGCTTGAAAATTATGGTGGTCTCCATAATTTCTCGCACTGGGACAGGAATATATTGACAGATTCAGGTGGCTTCCAGGTATTCTCCCTCTCTGGTCTTAGGAAAATCAAGGAGAACGGCGTCACGTTCCAGAGCCATATTGATGGATCCAAGCATATATTCACTCCCGAGAAAGTCGTGAATATACAGCGCATCATCGGCTCTGATATCGCTATGATGCTCGATGTATGTACACCTCCAGGCATTGACCACAGAGCGGCAGAAGAAGCTTGGCATATAACCAGAAGCTGGGCTGAGAGGGCGCTGAAAGAGAAGGAGAGGCTTGGGGAGAGCTTCCCTGGCAATCTCTTCGGCATCGTCCAGGGCAACTTCTATGAGGACCTGCGAAAAGATTCCGCTCAGACTATATCTGAGATGGATTTCCCTGGTGTGGCTATCGGAGGGCTGTCTGTTGGAGAGGAGAAGAGCGTATTCTGCGATTACCTGGCATATACAGCTGGCTATGTCACAAAAGACAAGCCACGATACGTGATGGGAATCGGAAGTCCCGATTACATCCTTGAAGCGGTCGAGAATGGCATCGATCTCTTCGACTGCGTATTGGCAACACGCATGGCACGCAACGGCGGACTCTTTACAGATGATGGTGTGATTGCACTGAAGAAGGCTGTCTATAAGTTCGATCATGGTCCAATACAGGAAGGCTGCAACTGCACTTGCTGCAGAGAGTACTCGCGCGGATATATGCACCACTTGATCAAATGCAACGAGATGCTTGGAGGCATGCTTGCAACCGAGCATAATCTGCAATATCTCTATGACTTGATGATAAGAATCAGAAAAGCTATCGCAGAAGACAGATTCGCCGAATTCAAGAAAGATTATCTGGACAGGTTCTACAGAAACAAGCGGTAGAGAAGATAGAGACTGATTGCATCTGTCCTCTTCGCTTTGTCCGGAAGCAGAATGTAATGTATACTCATATTGAGGAGTGGATATGGAGAAGAGGATAAAGTTGCCAATCGGAGTCACCGACTTCAGGGAGATCATATCGAAGCGATGCTATTACATCGATAAGACCCATGCTATAAGCGAGCTTATCGAAGATGGTTCCCAGTCGATCCTCTTCACGCGTCCCCGCCGCTTCGGGAAGACGACGTTCCAGTCCATGCTCAGGGCGTTCTTCGATATAAGAGAGGACAACCGGGACATCTTTGACGGTCTCGAGATCATGGAAGACACTGTTGCGGTTGAGAACTGGATGAACAAGGTGCCAGTGATCTATCTCACACTTAAGGATGTTGATGGCCTTGACTTCGATTCAGCTTTCAACATGCTCAAAGGCAAGCTTACAAGCCTCTTCCAGGACTATGATTTCATAAGCGTTCCTTCCGATGATGAGGAAGGAATGATATTCAGGAACATGTGTAAGGGAAGAGCAACAACGGGCGATGCAAGCCGCTCGCTAGAAATCCTTGCAAAGCTTCTTTACAAGCATTATGGGAAGAAGGTGATCATCCTCATCGATGAGTATGATGTTCCTCTGGATAAAGCAGAGAAGAATGGCTACTACACGGAGATGCTTTCCTTGATGCGGACGATGCTCCTCTCGGTTCTCAAGGACTGCCCATATACGGAGAAGGGGATACTGACAGGATGCCTGAGGATCTCGAAGGAGAGCCTGTTCACGGGGCTGAACAATCTCTCAGTCCATTCAGTCACAGGAGATGAGTATGCAGATGCATTCGGCTTCACAGAAGCTGAGGTTGCGAAGCTCTTGAAAGATGCTGAATTGGAAGACAAGGCAGGGATAATACAGGATTGGTATGATGGCTACAACATCGGCAAGGAGCATATATACACACCCTGGGATGTCATCTCATATGTCAACAGGTTGCAGGTGAACCGCGATGCAGAGCCTGAGAACTACTGGGCTAACTCGAGCGGCAATGATGTGATAAGACGGCTGATAGACATCACAGACGCTGAAGTCGGGGATGATTATTCTTCGCTCATCGAAGGCAGGAGTATAAGGAAGAAGATAATCGAGACGCTGACATATCACAATTTGTATTCATCAGAAGAGAATATCTGGAGCTTGTTGCTGATGACAGGCTATCTAACGCTAGCAGGTGGATACAATCCGAACGGAGAGACGGTGCTGAAGCTGCCGAATGAGGAGATAAGATATCTCTTTGCCTCGCTGGTCGATGAATGGTTCAAAGAGACGGTGAGGAAAAGCGACAGGAAAGGACTCTTTGAAGCGATCTGGAACGTTGATGCTGAAGAGCTGTCATCGGTGATAACCAGTTATCTGTTTGATACGATAAGCTACTATGACTACAGGGAAGACTACTACCATGCGTTCCTAGCAGGACTGCTCTCCGGGGCAGGCTATACAGTCAAATCGAACAGAGAGACAGGATCTGGACGAGCTGACATCATCCTGCTAGATAAGCGGAACCGGCAAGTTGCGATCTTTGAGCTAAAGCGGTCAGAGTCAGAAGGGAAGATGGAGGAAGACGCAAAGAAAGCGCTTAGGCAGATAGAAGAGAGACGCTATGGAAGCGATCTGCAAGGCTACAAACGTATCATCCGCTATGGTGTGGCATTCTATCAGAAGGAAGCGCTTGTGAAGACTTTTCCTTCATGAAGCAGATTGCATATCCTCTTCGCTTTGTCCGGAAGCAGATTGTAATGTATACTCATATTGAGGAGTGGATATGGAGAAGAGGATATGCCAATCGGAGTCACTGACTTAATGGAACACGATGCGGAGTATCCTGATAACAGAAGAGCATCTTCCAATTATCCACGACAAGCCAAAGATTCTTGATGTTCTCCTCAGTCTTGACTGCATTTTGTAGTATGATTTTATCATTGTGGGTAGGAAATAAGTATGAAACGTGATGATATAATTGCCATTCTTGAGCAAAAAGACATCGAATATGAGAGCATCAAGCATAAGCGAGTCTTTTCGATTGCGGAGATGAATGATGTGAGCGTGAAGAACTCAGAACGAATCGCCAAGAATCTTTTCCTTCGCGATGACAAAAAGAGGAATTACTATCTTGTCTCTGTCCGCAATGATAAATCTGTGGATTTGAAAGCATTGAGGAATGCTATCTCGTCACGACCTCTTTCGTTTGCATCTGAAGATGATCTGAATGCTATTCTGTCTTTGGGAAAAGGGGAGGTCACTCCTTTTGGGCTTCTTGATGATAAAGAACATAAAGCAACTTATATCATCGATGATTTCTTCTGTGATGGAATCATAGGAATACATCCTGATGACAACAGCGAGACAGTATTTTTGCATACAGAAGAGCTTCTCTCCCTCTTCAGGCAATATTCAATAACATGTCTATCTATCGATGTGCCTGAAAAAGCTTGATTCTGTCCCTTCTTGTCGCAGATTTGTATTAGTTGGCCATTTTTCCCGAAAAACCACCTTAAATGTATTAAATCTCAGCTTTTTAAGGCTTTACAAAGCCTATAACATACTTTAGAATTTCTGGCAGCAGGTTGAAGGAAGGGGTTCTGAAAGCCTGCGAAACAGGGAGGTAAGCGCAGATAAACTGTTCTTAAACCTTCCTCCCTCCAGGAATTTTAAATCATGTTTTTACTACATGGGGGGGGGTATTAATCGGGTAGTTAATCTCGCTTAGCTAATTCCATGTCAGGAAACAAATTCCTAGGGAGGGACATGAATGAAAACTAAGCGATCAGTCTTTTTGCTGATTCTTCTGTTTTTCATAGTTGGTGGTTTGTATGCTTATCAGCTATCACCGCTTAATGTTACGTTTGACCCGACAGGGGCCGGAAGCGCCAGAGTCTATACGATAGTCAATGATTCTGATGAACCTATTGCCATCGAAGTCTCTGCAGAGCAGAGAATCATCGATATTGATGGCAATGAAGTCAATCAGGATGGCTCTGCATATTTCTCTATACAGCCGTCCAGGATGATTATCCGTCCTGATTCAACACAGCTTGTGCGCGTACAGTACCGTGGCCCGCAGACAGTTACCAGAGAGCTTTCATTCAGGATAATCTCTGAGCAGATTGCAATGCCACGCGGTGCTCAGGATGCAGCCCAGGGCCAGATGATCTCTTTCCTCTTTGTCTATTCGACATCTGCATATGTACGTCCGACAAGGGTAGTGGAGAGCGTTACTCCGACTGTAACAAAGACAAGCGATGGCAAGCTTGAGATTGTCCTGGAGAACACTGGCAGTGTCCACCAGATGCTCAATAGCCTTGCTATTACGCTTACTGGTGATAATGGTGCTGTGTACACTCTTTCGGAAGAGGAAGTTGGACCACTATCGGGACAGAACCTGCTGACAGATTCAAAGCTGAGGACAATCATTGAGATTCCAGAAGCTCTTTCTTCTTCTGAGAATATCACAGCGACAATCAGCTACGACTACACATATTCAGTTTAAACAAAATCGTATAGGAAGACACTTATGATGCCCAAAAATAAGAGGGGAATTATTAAGTATGCCCTCATGACCTTATTTTCTATTGCAACTGCAGCAGGAACCGCTGTCTTGGCTTTCCAGAAAAGCATGACAGGGAGTTCTGTTGTGCTGTTGTCTTCTGCAGTTCTTTTGGTATCATCCGCACTGCTCGGTGTTTCCATCGCGGATAGTTCGGATGATACGAAGAGAACGGCTCTTCTTGTCTTCTCATTTGGTGTTCTTGCCTTGTTCTGCGGTGCTACATGGATTTTGTTCTCCCAGAATGAAGAAAGCACAAGCACTGGGCAGAAAACGGAGATTATCACCCCCGCTGAAGATATCAGTAGTAATCTTCCTCCCAAAGAGAGCATAGAAGAGGCGTTCTCAGATTTTGAAAATAGTGAAGACGATACAGTCATTGCCTCATCTCCGACAGTCTCAGCAGATGTCCTTGTCATCGCAGAACCTGAGATCATCAATGTAGAGCCTCGTCTTCCAATGCAGCCAGAAGTCATTTCAGGCTCTTCCCTCATTCCTGAAGAGATGCTTGTTGATATCGTTCCGGCATGGCCAGAGAAACCTGCTCTGACAGTATCGACAGCAGTAATAGAAGATGTTGAAGCAAGACTTCCATATGCAAGCAATATCGATGTGCATACTGTAATTTTGCCAGCTGTTTATTACATCGAACCAGGCATACCTGAAAAAGCAGAACTTACAGCTTTTGCAGAAGTTCTTCCTGAGGCAAGAATCATTGATATCGAGCCAAAGCTGCCTCTTCCTGGAAGCGTGCAAGTAAGCGCTGAGATTCTTCCTTCTTCCCCAGCTGTGGAAGCTGAAGTGACTGCAATCAGTACAGAGACCCCATTCGTGAGTGATATTATTGTCCGCACCCCGCATCAGCCTGTTCTTGCAGTAAGCACTGCTGAAGCGATAGATGTCATCCCAGCTGAAACGCCTTCTGAAGCGGAAGTTGAAGCTTACTCATCCATCAAAGCGGAGCCAGAGATAATCGATATAACGATTAAAGCGCCAGAGATAGCTTTGATGAAGTCGGAGACAGAGCTTTCAACTGATATTCTGCCACGTGTTCCAGCTGCTACTTCCGTTGGCAGTGCTACAACCATAACTGGAATAGAAACTGTGAAAGACATCGAGCCAAGACTTCCAGAGCATATTGAGCTTAATGTATCGACTGAGATAGTCCCGGATGCTTTCATCACCAATATTGAACCAAGGGTTCCTGAGAAAGCTTCTCTTGATAGTACAACAGCCATAGCTGCAAAGGAAGCTTCAATCGATATAATGCCAAGGCTTCCAAAGCCTATTGAGCTCAGTGTATCGACTGAGATAGTTCCAGATGCTTCTATCATCAATGTTGAACCAAGGATTCCTGATTCAGCTCTGCTTAGTGCTGCTGCATCTGTTGCTCCAAGTGTCAGTGAAATCATAGTTGAGCCTGAAGTTGAGATGGCTGAACAAATCTCAGAAGAGGTATATGCAGAACCTGTTTCCGAACCAGCTGTAGATGATTTCTTCTCAGGTCTCTCTCCTGAAGAGGCTGAATTCTGGGCATCTTTCTACATAGAAGGTGAGGATGAGCTTACACTTGCAGATGGTATTTACTACATGGATCTCATTGTCAATGATTCATATGTAGGACAAATTGAAGTTGAGTCTGTAGCGGAAAATATTGCAATCAGAAGCAGTGAGTTGGAAGCTTATATTTCGGATTCGATTATTGATGAACTGAAGGACTCCATATTTGCAACAGATGATAAGTATATTCCTCTTTCATATCTGGAGGAGCTTGGTATCATGGCATCTGCTGATATCAACACATATGAGATATTCATTGATTTCAATCCCTCAGATATGCCTGTGCAGGTACTCAGCATCAGAGGCAATTCCCGCAGGAGCACATTCCGTCCGATCACAGGTGGCTTGATGCTTGATCCAGCTGTATTTGTGCTTAGGACTAACTGGGAGCTTTCCGGTTATACAAATTCATTCAGGTATTTTGATTGGCGTGATTCTTTGCGGTTCACACTCTCCTCGAGCAATACAGGAAGGATAGTCGATGTGAATTTTAACTTCAGTTACTATCTGAACTTCACATTCTCTTCGATTAGTTTCCGCATGGGAACCTATAGGTTCTATAAAGATTTCAAAGATGCGATGATTCGTCTCTCTTGGGGTAATGTTTCTTCGGATGTCTTAAGTCCACAGGGCAGGGCTTTCGGTATAAGATTCGACAAGAGCTATATTTATGGTGACTCAAACGCAAAGCAGAAAAGCTATCTTGAGAAGATGCTTATCATCGACAAAGAATCGGAAGTCACTATCTACAATGAAGGGAGAGAGATATTCCGCCGTACGCTTGATCCGGGCAGCTATAAGCTTGAGGACTTTGTGCTCTACACAGGTGCTAATATCATAACGATACATATACAGCCTCTGGATGGATCAGCTCCGAGCGAGCAGACAATAGAGATAATGTATTCAGGTTCATTGCTCCCTCCTGGCGAAGTACGATTCGGAGGTGCGTTCCTCATGGGGCGTGAGACTTCATCAGTGAAGAGTTCCGCTAGCGATGTTCTATCGCTTAAGATAGGAAGACAGTACCTTGAATATGATTGGAAGAATGCTGTTCTTTCAGGATATATAAAAGCTGGCATCTCTGATTCTCTTACTATCAGCAGTACGCTCGCATTGCAGAACTATCCGCAAGATGACAGAGGCTGGAACCCCAGGATGGCTCTCAATACAGAGCTTACACATGCAAACATACTGGGAACAACACGATATAATCTGAATCTCGGGGAATACATGAATGAGCAGGGCAAGTTCGGTATTCCAAGAATCTATGCGAGGGTAAGCCACCAGGTCTCAACAGGATGGAATCCGATATCATCATTCAATATCAGCTTTACTTACTCAAACCCTGAAGAGACTGGAAGAGACAATGGACATCGGTTCTCGCTTTCAACAAGCCTTTCAGGAAGAATCGGGCTGTTCTCATGGAGTACAAGCCTCTCAGGTTCAATCTATTCTGATATTCCTGAAAATTTCTCGTGGAGCTGGGCAAACACGTTGAGCTTCTCTTTCTCTCGCAACTTCTGGCTGACTGGCTCTATGATGCTTGGAGGCAGCGGAGTAAATAATGTTCCTGTAGTCAGTGGAAGAGTATATGCAACTGTGAGATTCGGAGGCGGATCTGTATCAGCTTCTTCCGGATTCAGCGATGCGAGCATCTCTGCGAACTACAGTTCAGGAGCTCATTCAGTATCTGCAAGCATTGGTACAAATGACTTCACAAGGCTTTCAGACTATGATGTTGATGCTGATTACAGCTATAACGGCAAGTGGGTTGATGTCTCTGTTGGAGCGGGTACATCACTTGCATTCAATGATGGAAGTGCAAACTTCTCGCTTTCTACTACTACAGTCTTTGCAGATGGGCTTTTTGCAGTTGGGGCATATATTCCATCTAACTTCCTTCTTATAAGGCAGTATGATGCCTTGAAGGGCAACACTCTCTCCGTAGGCTCAGCTGGCTCTTCAAGGACAGATAGCCTTGATTCTTCGTTTGGTACGTCTGTATATACAGGTCTTTCATCATCTAGAGGAAACGCATTCAGCCTTTATAGCTCGAATGAGAGTTCCTTCAGTGGCACTTCGATATTTGATATAAATGTGCCTCCATCGGATTTATATGGCTATGTGCTGAGACTCAGCGCAGATGCCAAGTATGCTGTTTCAGGAACTGTAACACTTCCCGATGGTACTCTTCTTTATAATGGTTCCTCGCCGCTTTATCAGTATTCTGAGGATGAGGATGGAACTGTTGTTCTGACTCCGACTGAAGACTATATCTTCACCGATGCTGATGGAAGGTTTACTGTCTCGCATCTCGTTCCTGGCCGCTATGCGTTTGATATCATGTTCGATTCAAGCTGGATACTTGCTGTCTTCACAGTTGAGGATATCGAAGCATCCGTTTCTGATATCCAGATATTGCAGCAAGGGGGAATAAGCACGCCTGAAGCTGGCAGTATTCCTGATGTTTATTCAGCTATCACATATTTTGATTTCGATACTGTCATGACCAGTGAGGAATTCTGGAGAATGCTTTATCCGGAATTTGAGGAGGCTATATGAAAAAAATCAATATATTCATTCTCATGCTTCTGATTCACTTGTGTGTTTTTGCTGCTAATACGGCTGAGCTTAATATCAAAGCGTTTAAGACAGGTTTTGACTACACAAATCTTGTTATAAACGATCGGACGACTCAGAATGACGTACCGCTTAATGGACAGGGAGAAATTGAGCTTAATCCTGTTCTTGATAGGCTTTTAGGCTCTACTACCGCCTCTGACAATCTGACATCTTATGTTATCTTTTCTTATCGTCTGGAAAGCAATCAGGTAGGAAACTTCACGCTGAATATCACTCTATCAGACTTGGAGAGACAGAATATAACAGCTCCAGCAGATAATGATTCAATTGACGTGCTTTATCAGATTGGAAATTTCAATGAGGTGTTTGAAACTCTTGGTAGTGATGATTCATCACCATCAAGTTCTGTTGGTAATTCAGAAATCAAGGGACCTGGAAATACTGAAGGAAATAAACCAGGTGATGTTAGCCAACTGGCAACTGATTCACAGAAAGCTTCTTTTGACATGACTTATAACGCAACATCTGACAGTGATTCAACCGTTCGTACCTGGATAGCAAGAGGTGCTGTCGGAATGATTATCGACAACTATCAGTACAACAAAGCCAATTACGGAAATTACAAGGCAATAGTGACGGTGACGCTGACAAGTAATTAATAAGGAGGAAAGTATGAATAGATATAGAAAACTGAATATACTGTTATTGTTATTTATTGTATTCTCTCTTTATGCTGTTCCTCAGCCAGATGTCTCCAGGGAAATTGTTTTGCAAGGCTCTTATGGAGAAGTTATGTCTATCAGCGTGGAGCCAATTGCAGCACAGACGCAGGCTTATCGTTTTGGTATGCCTTTTGATATCCAAGACATTAGTGTGCAATCATCTGCTGCATTAGGAAGACCTATAGCACACTGGTCATTCTTGTCAAATTCATCAACGCCATTCTCTATAAATGTTAATGCTGAAAAGCTAACATATGATGGATCAATTGAAACAGCTGTACCTCTCGATTACTGTCTTACGTTCAATTATAACGTTTCATATTCAATCGATGCTGAAGAATTGTCATATTCATCCAGCTTTACTCATTCAACTGATGACAATCCTAAATCCTATGCAATCACATATGTAAATGGCGAAGGCAAGCCTGTTAATTCTTCCGATATTGATCTTTCACAGCTGAGAGGAAGTGTTGATGGCACTATATTCTTCAAATTCCTAGAAAACCAGGGAGATAAAACCAGTGAAGAAATAATCAGTAATGATGATCTCACTCCACCCGGTAATTACTTTGCACGTGTCACACTAACGCTGGAGGTGAACGAATGAAAAGAATTTCTTTAGCATTGCTTATTTTCTGCTTAATTATTCAGCAAGCTTTCAGCAGTCAATTGTATCTTGCACCAAACAATTCTATTACAAATATCAATATGAATTCTCCAGCTTGGAGTGATGAGAAGGCACAGGAAGATTATAATAATATACGAGATGACGAAGACTTATTTGCCCCAAACCAATACGTAGTAACAGGTGCATTGTATGGTGTTAAGGAAAGTAGTGATTGGTTTGGTGATTCGGATGAAGATAAAGAGAAGCGTTATGGAATAGAAGTATCTGTTAGTAGCGATAGTTGGGATGGTAAATACTTCTGGTTTACATCTCAAAGCAATCCTGATTCAAAGCGTCCTTTTATTCTTCAGGCAACATTCCAGAATCGTGATTTTGGATATGCCAGAAATGTTAGCCATAATCGCGAAGTATATACCCTAAATGGCGGTGACTCATTTGCTTCATATTATTTTTATGATAGGGATGATTGGCTAGTTCTTCGTAATAGGGCCCTTCTTTTCGATATCGCGATTGTCCTTCCGGGAACAATAAATAATGGGGTGCTTACGCTTGATGATGGTCGAACATATCCAATCGCTTCTGCTGATGATTACTCTGCAGATTTATCTGTGATACTCAGACTTGTCAAAAGAAATGGTGAAACAAATAATCCGGATGGCTGGACAGGTCCAGAGGATTTGTCATTTTCATTTCCTATCTCTGGATTTTATGATCCGACAATAGATTCTCCAGGAACGATTACTGAAGCAAATAGTTCGTTGAATATTCATATGCTACCTAAGGCTGCAAATATCGATTTGCAACTAGATCAGGGGCAGAGCAAGCTTATACCAATTGCTGATCTCTCATATGCTGTTTATAACATAAAAGGCAACGCTGAAGATGTACAGATAAGCGATGACGATATTTTTCTGTTCCTTTCCGCAAGTTCAAATCCTTTTACTAAGAATTCGAGAGGTTTTGAATTTGTACATGAAGATGTTACTTCTGAAGAGCAGAAAAACAATCAGAACACAATAGGCTTTGATATAACAGCAATAGCAACTGATGAGTCCGGGCAAAATATAAAATTTGATGGGACAGATTTCCTGTCGGGTGATGGAAGTGTAAATAATCCTGCAAAGAAAATCACTACGACTCATCATGACGATACAATTCAACATATGGATCCTCCATCATACAGACATTGGCATTCCTATGATGGGACACTGTATTTGACGCTTGATGATAGATCGATGATGGATGCTGGATATTACAAGGGCTATGTTTACGTCCACGCTATTGTCAATGGAGATAATGTAGGGGGTTCTGTATGATTAAGAGAATTATTCTGACTCTCTTCGTTTTTATATGTTTTGTTACTTGTCTTTTTGCATTTGATGAGAGATATCAGGAGCTGCTTTTCACTGTGACTATTCCTGAAGATTATGGTGTATTCAAGCCAATTGATGCCTTGTCATTGGATAAGTTTGTGTTTGAGATTGATGATCCTGATATCCTCCTTACTTCTGATAATCTCGATATAGGCACAATGTTTGACAACACAGGAAGCTTTGACTTCACGCTTCTGTACTATGGCAATCAGGAAATGCAATATGATGCTCGGATTGTCGTCAATACAGGAATGGGCTGGTATATGGAGAAGAATAATGAATTCTATTCCATACCGATTTCTGTCACATACTCAGAACCTTCTGATATAGGAGAAGGCATCACTGTTGATAAATATGAAGTTAATGATGGTGTAGGTGTTCATATTCCAGCAACTGGGCCAAGAAGGGGCGACTCTGTTCTCACGGTCTCCCTTGAGTGGGAAGATGACTTTGATGCGCCAGCTGGTGAGTATCAAGCTTCAATCGGCATAGCTGTGGAGGCGATATGATGAGGATTATGAGCTTATTAATCATCCTTGTCTTGCTTTTTGCGGCTCTGCCAGCATTTTCTGCATACATTCCCGGGCCGAAAAGGATGACAATCACATTTAATCTTTCCGGCTTTTATGATGACAGTCTGTTCGGATTCACCGAAGAGATACCAACTGACTATGATTCAATCTCGAATATTGATACATGGAGCATGTATGTCCGGGAAGTTGAGGAATTTGAATACACGCATGGAAACCAGAGCGTCTATGCATGGTGGAGAATCTCTATTCCTTCGAGATACTCATTAAGCTTATATGCAGAAGATAAGCTTTCTTCTGATTCCGGTGCTTCAATGGATTGGCAAGTAAGCTGGGAGACTGAAGATGAAACAGTAACTATTGGTGGCGAGAATGGATATGGAATTGGGAATAGCAAAGAACTATACCGCAATTCATCCAACTTGTTTTCCAGAGAGATTGGATATAAAGAACTTACCTTTGATGTGGATATCCCTGATAACGCTGTACCTGATAACTACACAGGGAGGCTGGTCATGAGATTGGCGACATTATAAGGAAGCTCTTTATTAGGTTTTGTTGATAATTCCCTCTTAGGAGGGTTGGGAAAGGGGATCGATCAGGATTTGCTGAGTAGCTGGATAATAAGCTCCCAGTTCAGCTGATGATAATCCTGGTGGATGAGCAAATGACTCAGCCAGAGATTCTGGCAAATCAAATTGGAGGAAAACAATGAAGCGTTTTATTGTTTTTGCATTGGTACTGTCTGTTGTTCTGTTCTCAAGCTTTGCAGCGACATTGACATTAGCAGAGTTTACAGAGATTAATGAGGCTAGCTCTAATCAAGCTGGCGTAAAGCTTAATTTTACTATCGATGAAGATACAGGTTCTTTCAAGTTCGGCTTCAGCAGCTCAGAAGCTCATGAAGCTTATGCATCTGATACATTCAACCTTGCATATTCAGAGGGTAAGGTTACAAATACTGAACCTCTTTATGTC
>JADIMT010000081.1 GCA_017694595.1 Candidatus Ornithospirochaeta stercoripullorum
CACTGCAGATTCTGGTTCTGCCTTTGGGGGTTCGAGTCCCTCCATCCCAGGAGTAAAATGGTCCCTTCGTCTAACGGTTAGGACAGGAGATTCTCAGTCTCTAAATAGCGGTTCGATTCCGCTAGGGACTAACAAAAGCAAAGCCTATTTCCATAGCAGGAAGTAGGCTTTTTTAGTGCGTGCTCAATCAGCTTGGAACATCTCATCACTTCTCAGCGAACTCATACCTGTGTACTTCGTGATACGCAAAGAAGACTTCGCTCAAAAGCAAGCCAGCAGCATTTGCATATGCTTCGAGTTTGAACATTGAAATAGAATTGAGCTTGCAGCGGAAATCATTAGCGACATATGAAACCGGCTTATTGAGCTTCTGGCTTAATACTGCCCGGCACTTGCTGCATCCTGTCTTCTCTTTCATCAGTGCTTGTATTTCCTTCAGTACAAGCCTTCTGTCATGTATGATCGGTACGAAGTTGCTGGAGTGTCCCAATGTAGCCAATGCATCGCAGCCTTCATTCTCCAACGCATAAAGCGCATCTGATACATTGATTTCAAGTGGATACAGAAGCAATTCGAACGTTGACAGGGAAACACCCCAATAATCATCTGCAATACATAGCGGATATCTGCTTGAAACCGCTGGCTTAAGCTTTAACCTATCATAATTTAGCAGGATATTGAGAAACAATCTCCGCGTGAATAATGACATCATCCCCCTCCCCTTTTTTTCCTCTATATATATGTTCCGGGATGATTGAAGGTAAATCAAGTTAAATCATTGTGAATTATCAGCAGAGAGAACAGCATTCCCCGTGATGGTGTCGCCACCAATCTTATTCTCGGAGAACTCACGCACTTTGATGTTACTACCCTCTTCTACTGCAAATGGTCCTTTATAAAGCAAAGAGGCTGATGTCGGATTGCTGCCATCAATTGTATATCTGATCTCTGCTTCAGGATCACTTGAAGTGATCGTCACTTCGACATTCTGTCTCTTCAGCTCTTCTTCTGTTGCGTACCGGCAGAGCCTGACCCCCTCATTCCAAGCTTTTGTCTGCGCTAGTGTTGAACCGGTGTAAAATGAGATTGCATAGGACGAATAAGGCCTGGACTCGGACGATGCCCAGTAGATATAAAGCTCATTCAGCTCTGTCGAGAGATTTCCAATCTTATCTCTGTTGTTATATATTTCGCGGAGTTCAAGCTTTGATGGAACAAACCATCCATCACCAGCTGCTTTCCTGAAGATATCAACATAATGCCAAAGGCTATTCTCATCTGGAATGAGCTTGATCAATGCATCTGTATTTTTCTTGCCATCCCCGATAGCTTCATCTTTTATTGCTGTATCGTGAGGATTTTCATATTTGACACCATCTTCCCATGGAACGCCTTTGAAATCTTCAAGGGTGTTTTCACCTAGCATCTCAGGCATGTAGAACTGAAGGTCATACTCCTGTGTAAGCATGTAATCACCCCATGCTGCCTGTTCTGAAGGAATATAGGCGATATAAGAACGGATGCCATCAATGTATACGAGATCTCCGACATTATACGATGAAGGCTGCTCAAGTCTTTCAAACGACAGTTCTGGAGTTCCCGATACATCTAGCACTTCCAGATGCATAATGCCACCAAAGTAATCTACATCAGAATCAAGTGAAATCACTTCAAGAAGAAAATCAGAACCAGCTGTAGCGTTGTATTCAAAGCTCTCACCTTCATGTGTAATGTTTTCTTTCTTACCGTTTACATACCATATTGTTTCCCCTGCAGAAGAAGGAAGCGAAATGGAAATGGCAACATCAGGAAACAAAAGCGCATTGCTTCCTTCAAAGCCTGCCTCAACTTGATAAGAATCACTTGATGAGCCTTCAACAAGCAGCATAGTCTTACCATTCTCAAGGGAAAGCGTGCCAGATGTATCAAGACCAGGAAGCAGAGTCAGGACGTCAGCATTCTTTGACACTAGCTTCCCATCATTCTCGACATAGGCGATGAATGTATATGCTCCACTATCCAGCGTACTCTCACTTTGAGTGTAAAGCTTGAGCTGCAGATTGTTGGAATCAACAGTTTCTTCTCCAAAGTTCACAAGCTTGCCATCAAGCCCTATGCCTTCCCTGATTTCCCAAGACAGCATGCCGCTCATTGCATTGACGATATCAACACAGATAGTACCCGAAGGTACAGATGCGAGACTATCGAGTTCAATATCAAAGACATCATGAGAATCATCGAATGATAAAGACTGGATTTCTTCAGCTATAAGCTTATACTCACCGTTCTCTTCACAAAATCCTTCGGCAACGACACTGTACTCACCTTCTTCGATATTCTGAAGCTTATAAGCAACTGAAAGAGGCAGATAATCAGAACGCGCTATCAGATCTCCATCCTTCTCCACTTTTAGACGATAATGCGTCATACCTCTGTATTCAGATGAGTAAATGCCTATAGTTTGAAGATTATCATTCACGCTGAAGTTGACTTCATCAACCATCGCTCGCTCTGGCTTATCAGAACAAGACAAAAGCAGCATGATGAACATCAGCAAGGAAAGCAGCCTCTTCATACTTTATGATTATTGATTCATGCCGCTCTCAAGTCAAATGCAAATCATCTGTAAGCAAAAAGGACTCCCGCTTAGAGAGTCCCAGAGCCAAAGATGGGAATTGAACCCGCGACCTGCTCATTACGAGTGAGCTGCTCTACCACTGAGCTACTTTGGCTTATCAGTTGTATTTCAACCTGTGATAAAATACTTGCTATGTATAATAAAGTCAACGGCTCTTTTGTTATACACATAGCCAATTTGCTTCAATAATTTTGAAACACTGCCAGTAACTATAACTTTAATATTCATTACAAACTATAAAATATTATAT
>JADIMT010000082.1 GCA_017694595.1 Candidatus Ornithospirochaeta stercoripullorum
TATGATGACGCATTTGCACTCTCGATAGAATATACAAAGCTGTTCGGTGGAATAAACAGAAATACCGCTTACAACCCGATGACAATAGAGGGAAAGAAATCAATATCAATTGAGCTCTTTGAGCAGATGGGAAGAAAAGCGCCGGACGCTGTTTACGTACCAGTCGGAGACGGCTGTATCATAGGCGGTGTAGCGAAAGGATTCTCGGACCTGAAGAAAGCAGGGCTTATAGACAAGCTCCCAAGGCTTATTGCTTGCCAGTCTGAGAAATCTGACGCGATTTCCAGAGCGATAAACAACGATGACACAAGGGCGATAGAAGCAACAACAAGAGCGGATTCAATCTCCGTAGATCTTCCTGCAAATGGACGGATGGCCGCCAGAAGCGTTAAAGAAACAGAAGGCTGGGCTGTTACCGTTTCCGATGAAGCTATACTCGACAGCCAGATTGAACTTACAAGCCTTGCTGGAGTACTTGCAGAACCTGCAGCCGCATGCGCTTATGCCTCTCTGCTGAAGGATAGAGATTATCTTGTATCTGTTCTTGGAGAGGATGCAGATGTCGTTGTTCTTCTTACAGGAACAGGCTTCAAGGATATGAAAGCATTCGATGGAAGAGTGAAACTTCCTGAACCAATCGAGAATTCAGTTGAGGAAGTCAAGAAACTCAAGTTCTGATCTGATTACAAAGAGAAAAAGAGTCCGGATGTGGGTCAGTCATGTCCGGACTCTTCTGTTATGAACTCCTATTTATACGACTGTCACATCAAATGATGAGGACCATGTATCTCCATCCCTGTCTGTGACTGTAATCGTCAGCGTATGATTGCCGCTTTCCGTTCCTACAGCTCTCAAACCTCTCAGCGTCACATCATTTCCATCGCCAAGGAATGATACACTGCCATTTCCATTGAGAACCTTGAGGCCTTCATCACCTGTGCACTCGATTGTCAAACCTCTTAGATCCTCTGTTCCGATGTTCGAAAGCATGAACGTAAGATCAATCTGTGTGTTCATCGGAATTGAAGCTAAGTCATAATGCTTTGAATCAAGAGCAGTGATTTCAGCTTTTTTCCACAGAGCTTCGAATACCGCACCATTTCCTTCAAGCGTTGTCTCTGTATCCTCAGGAGCTATATACTCACCCGTGGATCTGTCAACCCAGCCTGCGAAGATATAGCTGTCGTCAGGAGCTGAAAGTACAGGTACCGCAACTTCATCGCCAGATGATATATCCGTGATATCTGATTCAAAACCTGTCACCTCATCCTTGAACACAACCTGAGTTGTCCAGATTGCATACAGTGTCTGATCTGTATACGGTGCTGTAATGATCTCACCCGGCTGATAAGTAACCTCATCAGGTGTGATTCCCCAGCCTGTAAGAACACCAGCTGCAGATGTGTTTACCTTTACGCTGCTCTCATCAGGGAGTGTGATATCCTCACCCGGTGTCACAGTTGCTGACGATGTATAGCTGAAGCTGTAGTTATCACCGCTTGATGACCATGAATAAGTGATCATCGGATGGTAATACCTGCTGTTTGCCATAAGCCATGCAGCATCTTCAGATCTCTTGGCCTCATCTTCCTTGAGTATTGCAGCAAGCAGAGCATCTGTCTGTTCCTCCGTTATCGGGGAAACACGTGCATTCCTCATATCATTATAGGCACTATGAGCCTTTGCCCTGTTGCCAGCATCGAGCGCTTTCTCATAACTGCGCTGTGCTTTTGTATATTCCTTCTGAGATGTCTCAAGAAGATCCGTATATACCTCTACAGCCTCCCTGACATCTCCATTATCTACTGCATCTGAGAATTTCTGGTAAAGCTCTGCACTGTCTGCTGCGAAAAGCATGGCAGCTGAAAGCATCAGTACTGCAGACACAGCTGCAATTCTTCTTACAGGATTCCTTCTCATATCTTTGCCTCCTGAAAGATAATGTAACTCTAATGATGTGAAGTGTTGTCAAAGTATCTATGCAGATAATGTGAAGAAGTATGAACTGCGTTTTAGTGATATAATCCACTGTGGAGGAAATGATGGAAAGATTCAGAAAAGCGGCAGTTCTCTTGCTGGCAATACTCATTATTCTTTCGTCTTGTGCGACAACTGAAGGAGAAAGCTATCCTTCGGTTTCCGGTACGATAGTCTCGATTTCAAAATACGGTAATGCAATGACAAGCATTACTTCAGAAGAAATGAAGGCTGCAGGTTATCAGACTGGGGATCTTATTGCAATAACGGTCGGCGACTACAGCGCAATTGTTCCTCTTGGAACAAATTACAGCGATGTAGACAGAAGTAGCGCGGTTGCAGTTGATGATGGAAATGCAATCGAGCTTGCAATCAACTATGGTGATTTCTCATCTATTTCCGGATGCAACGAAGGAACCACAGTGACAGTTTCCATGGAAGAGAAAGGCGGATACAGTGAGGAATTCATGATCAGGCACCTCGTAAGGACAGAAAACCGTGATGATTATGCCTCTGATGCGGTATTTGCCAACTTCAGGGAAGTGACTGCTGGAAACATCAAGTCCGGAGTGCTTCACAGAAGCTGCAGCCCTGTACGTGGCGATGCGAGAGCTCCATATGCGGATGCCCT
The DNA here is from genome assembly GCA_017694595.1 of Candidatus Ornithospirochaeta stercoripullorum. Classification (GTDB taxonomy): domain Bacteria; phylum Spirochaetota; class Spirochaetia; order Sphaerochaetales; family Sphaerochaetaceae; genus Ornithospirochaeta; species Ornithospirochaeta stercoripullorum. The sequence continues at coordinate 2,609 of JADIMT010000082.1, forward strand.
GATGGGTGAAGCCGGAATAAAGACAGTCATCAATCTTGCGGATTCCGAGGAATCAATGAGCGAAGGACTGGCAATTGCACCGAACTATGCAGTGCTTTATGAGAACGGAAGCGTCATATGCCTCAACATGGGTGTTGATTTCTTCGCCCCTGACTTCACGGCAAAGCTTCATGATGCACTTGTTTTCATGATTGAGAATCCTGGCCCGTATCTTATCCACTGCAATGAAGGAAAGGACAGAGCTGG
>JADIMT010000083.1 GCA_017694595.1 Candidatus Ornithospirochaeta stercoripullorum
AAAATCAGTAGAATATGGACAAACATTTATCACAGAACGACAACTGTGATTGAACATTTTCCGTTCTGATGATAATCCCAAGCTATGCGTACTCACTCAATGATTGCTAGATCAAGACTTCTCGATAGCGAGGACAAGAAAAACTGGGATTACTCGGATGATGCAGAGCTGGTTGCTGTGGTGGCAGGTTCTGTGAGGGTGCTCTCTGCAGATGGTTTTCAGATCTTCACGCTGAGGGAGGGAGAGGGTGTGTTCATCCCGCCGCGGACTATCACATCGCTTCGGTGTGCAACTGAGAGCGCTGCAGTGCATAGCATAGCCTTTCCACTGTCGACGCTATGGAGTGATACAGAGAGTGCTGTCTTTGAGAAGTATTCAGTTCCGATCCTTTCGCTTGATGCGCCAATCTCGCTTTCTCCCAAAGCTGCGGGACTGACGGATAAAGCTTTTGAGATATTGCAGCAGCGTGCTTATTGCTATGAACTTGAAACGAGAGATCTGATCTCAACTGTGCTTGTCATAATACTCAAGGAGCTTGAAGGCGAGGATAAGCTGGATAAGATCTTCGAAGACGATAGATTGCATAAGATGGTCACGTTCATAAAGGAGCATTTCAGCGAGGATATCGCTCTCGCTGATATCGCGGCATCTGGCAATGTATCGGAACGTGAGTGTTTAAGATCCTTCAGCAGGACGTTGTCTATATCGCCTGTACAGTATCTGATAAACTATAGAATCACTGAGAGCAAGAAGCTCTTGCGGCGTACGGACTTGTCGATAAGCGAAGTAGCTTACCTTGCAGGTTTTTCCAGTCCTGCACACTTTTCGCGTTCATTCAGGGAAGAGACAGGTTATTCCCCATCGGAATGGAGAAGAAAGTTTTAGAATCCCATGAAGCGGAGCATGTTATCAGAAAGGATTGTCTCCATCTCTTGCTCAGTGAATGCGGAGTGTTCAAATATAGAGATGTACTGTGTATAGGATTCGACTTTCAGCAGGTTCACGGCAAAGTCTGAGCCGAAAAGGATTCTGCTGACAATCCTCTCTCTTTCTTCTCCAGAATCTTCCAGATAGCGATGAAGCGATGAGTAGAATTCGTGGGTACAGCCGGAGAATGAGAGGTCCGCATAGACTCCTGGATAGTCTTTCATCAGCGATATTATTTCATAGAACCAAGGGCTGTCTGGATGATGTGAATAACGCTGAGCTATGCTTTTCACATTGCTTCTTGATGTGAGTGAATATTGCTTTCCGAAGTGCGCGAATGAGATGACAAGATCAGGGTAGTGCTCCAGAACAGGTCTCCATGCCGCAGGGTTTGTCCGCTCCCAGGCATCTTCCGCAGTTGTGCCCCTGAATCCTTGATCATCTGTGTGCGTGATGATTGGCACTCTGTTATTCTCGCAGAATCCATAAAGCCATTCGTGCTTGCCAAGTGTCTCTTCGTCCTCTGGCCAGGGTGTGAACGAGAGGGGTGGATAGATTTTGATGCCATAGAATGGTTTGGATGGAAGCTGGTGATCCTGATGCATTTTATGCGAAGTATTCACATGCTTTGTGATGAGCTTCTTCATGCTGTCCATCGAATGCATGATGGGATTGATTCCAAGAAATGGATAGAACTCAAAAAGCCCGTTTGGACGCTTCCTGTAGTACTCTTTGATTCCTTTGATTGTTGCTTTCACATATGGTGTGATCCTGTCTTCTGCGCCAGCTGTATAGTAAGTGTTTTCATTGGAGGAGAATCTGGAAGAGAAATCTATCAAGAGCGGCATCATGATTATCTTCTCAGCTTCCATCCCTCTGATATGCATCTTCCCGTCATGTATATATGGCAGGATAGGTGCATATGCATGCTTTTCCTTGGAAGAGTAGAGTCCCTCAAGATCATCTTCAATCATCATGAAGATCTCATCGATTGGACGAGTGAAAGCCATGAGCGTGTTGGAGAGCGTGTCGAGGAACGTTGTTCCTTTCATCATCTGCGGTGTGATGATGTATCCAGGAGCGGCATTGGCCGCAAGCAGTCCGGAAGCTGAATCGTAGAATGATGTGATCAGGGCTGAGAAATCTGGTTCATTCAGCGTCAATGCGTGAAAATGGCAGTCCGAAAAATACTTCACGTTGAAATTCTATCCCAACTCGATAGCAGTTTCCAGCTTTCAAGATATAATTAAAATGTGAAGAATATTAAGAGAGTCTTTTTTTTTTGTTTTGCTTATCCTTGTTCTCCTGCTTGCAACTTCATGCGGCTTTGTGATTTCAGGAATGGATGCTGTAGATATCCCCGAGTGGGCTATTGGTTATTGGATTGATGGCTTTGGTTCCACTGTAAATATCATGGATGACGACATAGTATTCTTGAATCACAATGATTACAGCCTGAGTGAGATGATTTACTATGATGGATGGTATGTCGTTGAGCAGAACGAAACAGATGAGAGCTGGGTTATCATACTTGCTTCATTCTATTCCGGCGATGAGATATGGTGCTCGCTTGTGTCAAGGGGCAGCAATATGCTGACTATGTACATGGAGGGGCAGGGGATATCTTATGAAAGTTTGCTGGTAAAAGATTTCTGATTTTAAGTGAGGAAAATCTCCCGCCAGATTTGACGGGAGACGATGTTTTCTTTTCTCTTACAGGCCCATCTTTGATTTCATCTTGGACCATGAGTCTTTGAGCGTCACAGTTCTGTTGAACACTAGATGCTCAGGGGCTGAGTCTTTGCTGTCAGCCATGTAGTAGCCGTTTCGGATAAATTGCAGGTACTCGCCAGGCTTTGCGCTCTTTGCTTCCTCTTCGACATATGCCTCAGGAATGATGACAAGCGATTCTGGGTTGAGGTCATCGAGATAATTGCCAGTAGTTGCACCGGGATTCTCAGCCTTGAAAAGCTTGTCGTACTGTCTGACTTCAGCTTTGATTGATTTATCCTTTGAGACCCAATGGCTTGTACCTTTCACTTTCCTTCCATCCTGTGTTGTACCACCTCTGGATTCTGGATCATATGTGCAATGTACTGCCGTGATATTGCCATTCTCATCTTTGTCCACGGAGACAGCTGTGATGTAATAAGCATGCTTGAGCCTTATTTCATTGCCTGGATAAAGTCTGTGGTAGCCTTTTACAGGAACTTCCATGAAGTCTTCGCGCTCGATATAGACTTCGCGTGTGAATGCGATACTGTGTGTACCTGCAGTCGGGTCCTCTGGATTGTTCTCCGCTTCGAAGTATTCAACTTTTCCTTCAGGGTAGTTGTCAATGATGATAAGAAGCGGATCGAGTACAGCCATGAGACGTTTTGCTCTCTTGTTGAGATCTTCTCTCACGCAGAATTCCATCAGAGAGTAATCGACAGTTGATTCGACTTTGGCAACACCGACTCTCTGCACGAAATCCTTCATCGATTCAGGTGAATAGCCCCTTCTTCTGATACCGGCGATTGTAGGCATTCTTGGATCATCCCAGCCTGATACGAAGTTGTTGTTTACAAGGTACAGCAGCTTTCTCTTTGACATCAGGAGGTATGAGATATTCAAGCGCGCAAACTCATACTGGTGCGGTGTATGCTCAATGCCATCGATTGATGTTGCCCAGTCATAAGCCGGCCTGTGGTCCTCAAACTCAAGCGTGCAGATTGAGTGCGTGATGCCTTCGATTGCATCGGAGATCGGGTGGGTGAAATCATACATAGGGTAGATGCACCATTTCTTTCCAGTCCGTGGATGCTCCGCGTACTTGATTCTGTATAGAGCGGGGTCCCTCATGTTGATATTAGGGCTTGCCATATCTATTTTTGCGCGTAGCGTGTATGCCCCTTCTGGAAATTCCCCGTTTTTCATTCTCATGAAGAGGTCGAGATTCTCCTCGATGCTTCTGTCCCTGTCTGGAGAGTTCTTGCCAGGCTCTGTCAATGTGCCACGGTACTCTTTCATCTCCTCTGCGGACAGCGAATCGACATATGCTTTGCCTTCTTTGATGAGATTCACTGCGATATCGAAAAGCTGGTCATAGTAATCGGAAGCGTAATATGTCTTCTCTCCCCAGTCAAAGCCGAGCCAGTGGATATTATCCTTGATAGAGTCAATATACTCCTGTTCTTCTTTTGCAGGGTTTGTGTCATCCAGCCTCAAGTGGCATGTTCCGCCATACTTTTCAGCCAGTCCGAAATTGATGCAGATTGCCTTGATGTGTCCGATATGCAAGTATCCATTTGGTTCTGGTGGAAATCTTGTGACTATCTTGTTGTCTGGCACTCTGCCTTCTCTCAGGTCGTCTTCGATGATCTTCTCGATGAAATTGAGAGGACGTTCTTCCTTGTTTTCCATTTTCTACCATCCTTCTAGGCCTTCCAAAGGGCCCTTTGAGATAGGAGAAGTCTAGCATATTACAGCTGTTTTAGAATACCTCGAGCACTACTTCGCCGCATCCTTTTGCAGATATTCCAAAGGAAACCGAGGTCCTGAACGCAGTTTTTGTGATTGCAAGGATTTCATCATCTCCGCTTTTGAATGTGAGGGCAGGGCCTTTCTTGATTAGTTCCAGTTCATTGATTGCAGCGTGTGGGATCTCTGTTCTGATTCCTGAGAAAAGAAGCACGATGGCATTGTCCTTGAAGACGATGTAATCTTCTTCCGTGTGCATAAGCACAAATGCGACAGTTGTTTCGGCTTTGTATGAAAGCTTTATCTCTTCCTCTTCTCCCAGGACGAAGAAGACAGAATGAGCACTCTCTGATTTGAAAGAGAGCGTGTGAAGTGTCGCTTTTATATGCTCTGGCTTATTGATCCATATTGCTTTTTTTGTGTTCATGCATGAATTAATATACAGCAAAGTGCCAGACAGTTGCCATCCCTTGCTTCTTCTGGCTGAGAGTTGCTAGACTTGCCATATGATTGCTGTTATCGGTGAAATGTCGCTCTCTTTCATTCCTGAAGGAGATAAATGGATAAAGAAGTTTTCAGGAACAGGTTATGAATGGGCTTTGAAGCTTAAAGCTCTCGATAGCGTCGTGCTGCTGACAGTTCTTCCGATGGGAGAATGCGGAAAAGAGATGGCTGAATGTCTTATCGACAACGGTATTGTCTTTGACCCCGACATGCACTCGCCGTTGAATCCTGCTATCAAAGTGGGGAATGAGTATTTCCTCAGAGGAAGTGCCCCGTTGACGCTGTCTGCTGAAAAGCTTTCAGATGCTCTGACTTACTTTTCGGATATCAGGAAAGTTGTTGTTTCATCTGCGCTCCTTTCATACAATCCATCCGCTTCTGCTGTGCTGGATGCGCTCTCTTTCGCATCGCCGCAGCCGAAAGTCGCTGTCGATAATTCCTCTCCACTCTGCCCTGGAAGCAATGAGAGCTTGCTTGAGAAAACGCTCTCCTCTCTCAATTCTGCGATGGGTGAGTGTCTTGTATCGGATTCAGAGAGCGAGATTCTTGGATTCCTCAGATGATTGAGAATTTCTTTAAAGCTGCTGCGATGCCATCTTCATTGTTAGAAAGCGTGATGTGAGCGGCAGCTTCCTTCGCTTTCTCTGAGCCATTTGCCATTGCGATGCCCAGCCCTGCAGCTTCAAGCATGCCTGCATCGTTGTCCCAGTCCCCGAATGCGATTGTCTCAGAGACTGGAATGCCGAGGTAGTCTGCGACAATTGGTATTGCTTCTCTTTTGTCAGTACCTTCTGGAAGAATCTCTATATTGTTCCATCCTGAGCTGATGATTTCCGCTTTTCCTCCAGCTCTCTCTTTCAGTTCTTTCATGATACGCTTGAGCTTGTCGCAATCATTGTCTTTTATGAGAATCTTATACGGCTTCTCTCCTGTCTTCCTCTCGACTTCATCTGGATCGGAGATATCCATCCTTATACCTGTATCGCCACATATTGAATTTTGAAGAGTATACCACTCATCATTTGCATCGATTGCGTATCTGTTTTCACAGAACGCGATAAGCGATGAGACTTTGCCTTTGACAAATCCAGCTAGCTGTGAGTAGATTCCACTTCCAATTCTATGTTCTCTCAGATATTTATCGCCAGCTTTGATCAACGCTCCATTTATAGCTGCGTATATGACAGGAACACCAAGCTGCTCGCTTGCTCTTTCCATACCTGTGATATAGCGGCCAGAACAGAGAACGATCTTCATTCCATTTGCGGATGCTTGCCTGATTGCTTCCTTCGTTCTCTCTCCAATTGTGAGATCTGATTTGAATAACGTTCCATCGATATCTGTGAATATTGCTGAGTACATTGTCATTTCACCAACATATGCATTCTCTCTGAAAAAGCGATGATAGCACAACACCCGTAAGGTTGAACGAGCGGCGGATGTGTGCGATTATCAAAAAGCGTGAAGGCTATAGTGAGACTGATTCCCATCATTCTTTTCTCTCTCTTCATCTCATCTTGTTCTTCAGAGAAGCTGGTGACAGATTCGCGTATCGCGATGGGGACGCTTGTTGTTGTCTCTCTTGAACAGAGCGATGAAGCTGAGATGGAAGGCATCTTCTCTCTTGTTTATGAAATAGATAATGCTATTTCAAGATACAATCCATCTTCTTGGATAAGCCGCATCAATGAGATGGCGGGCAAGGAGCGTGTTGCTGTTCCTGAGGATATCTTCAACCTGATAAAAACCTCCATTTCTATGGCGTACAGAACGGATGGTGTCTTCAATCCAGCTGTCGGACCGCTTTCAGGATTGTGGGGGATTGGGACAGAGGAAGCGAGAGTTCCAGAAAAAGAAGAGATAGAGAATATTCTTCCGTTACTGGATTACACATTGATTGAAATCGATGATGAGGCACGGACTGTATATTTGCCTGTAGCTGGCATGGCCCTGGATTTAGGTGGAGTAGGCAAGGGCTACGCAGCTGATTTGATTCATGATTACCTGGTACAAAGGGGAGTGGAACGCGCTCTTGTCAATCTTGGTGGCAATGTTCTTGCGTTCGGCAGCAAAAGCGGCAAGGAAAAGTGGAAGATTGGTATCAGGAATCCTGAAAAGAGTGCTTCATCATTCTTTGCGACTGTTGAGGTCTCGGATGAGACAGTCATTACGTCAGGGGGTTACCAGAGATATATCGATCAAGATGGTGTCAGGTATCATCATATACTTGACTCGAGAACGGGGTACCCAGCTGTTACGGATATCCTCTCTGCCACTGTAATCAATCCATCGGGAACGCTTGGTGATATGCTTTCAACAACGCTTTTCGCGCTTGGTTCGGAGAAGGCTATGGAACTGGCTGAAGAACTTGGCGTGGAAGTGATTCTCTATCTCTCTGATGGTTCAGTCCTTTCTACATACAGCTCTGATAGCTAAATAGCAATCCTGCAGGAATGAATCAATCGGTTCGAATGATGAATAGTCCGAAAAGAAGCCTGTTATCGCAAAGCCCATTCCCGTAAGAGAACCCAGTATCGTATCTAGCGTGTGCGAGAATTCAACAGTATCATTCTTGGCTATGCGTTTCTCCAGTTCCTTGCGGGAAAGGCTTTTTGAATCTGAGAAGGGCAGAGTGTATCGAATTTTCATCTTGCCCTTAGCTAGCAACCTGTCGTCGAAGAGGTAGAGAGCAGGATTGGCTATGCCGAATATGTAAGTACCTCCATTCTTGAGGACGCGTTTCACTTCCCTGTAAACGCATTCGATATCCTCAACGAAATTCAGCGATACTGGTGACACTGCTGCATCGAACGACGAATCAGGGAAAAACGGCATGGATGACATGTCATGGACATATAGATCTGCATCCAGTGAGTATTCCTCTAAAGCTTTTCTGTCCCTCTCTATCATCTCGCTGCTGCAGTCAACCGTTGCGACATCACAGCCGAAAGCGGCAAGAAGTGGGGTTTGCTGGCCTCCGCCTCCGCCAAGAGAGAGTACGCGTTTGCCCTTCAGCGGTTCAGTCCATGAGCGTGGTATGGTTTTATCAATAGTGACGCGCAACTCAAGATTTCCATCTCTTGCTTTCTCTATTGCTTCTTTGCTTATTATCCTGGCCCAGGCACTGCCATTTTCAGCTTCATGGTCCCATGCTTTGCCGTTTATCTTGCTTATGTCCATGAGAAAAGGGTTTCACTACCTTTGAGTGTTGTCAAGTTTATGGTAATATTTTCCCATGCTGGCATTCAGACGGATTCTTGCATTCTCATCGAGGATACATACATATCTTATAGCGCTCTATCTCTTTTTCGCGCTTCTCTTTGTCTTGTTCCTCTATGCTCCTGTGAGCGAGGTGCTTGTCTCCTTTGTCACTGTAGTGCAGATGTTGCTAGGCTGGACTATTGTTCTGGAAGGAATCTGGTTGGTGCTTGCTTCTATCTACCAATTCTTCTATTCGCGTGTTCTTTGCCTGCAGCCTGTGCTGGCAACGATTCTGCGGGTTGCTATCTACTTCATCGTTTCAACAGTGCTTGATTTGATCAATACAGTCATTGTCAGCGGATTTTCATTTGGAGGAGGAGCATGATGGAAAGCAATGTATATGCTCTCAGGGGCGCAACTACAGTATTGCATGACTCGCCGGCAGAAGTAGATGAAGCTGTTGGTGAGATGATGGAGAAACTCTATAAAGATAATCATCTTACAGACGAGGACGTAGCATTCATCCTGTTTTCTCAGACAAGAGATATCAGGACGCGAAACGCAGCTGCGGCGTGCAGGAAGAGCGGATATGGGCTTCTTACTCCTCTTTTCTGCGTTCAGGAAGCGGAAATAGCTGGTGGCCTGCCTCTGGCTATACGTGTGATGGTACTTGTCAATCATAGTGCGAAGACGGAAGCGAGAATGGCTTATATGAGGAAAGCTGCATCGCTGAGACCGGAATATAAGAAGGAGGAAAATGATGATTGAACGTATTGAGAACAGCCATTTCATTGCAGAAGTGAATACGTTGGGCGCACAGCTTACCAAGATTTACTGCAAAGATAATGGTACGGATTATCTCTGGAATGGAGATGAGACATATTGGAAGAAGCATGCTCCAGTGCTTTTCCCGTTTGTCGGACGTCTTTATGAAGGTAAGTATACCTATCAGGGAAAAGTCTATGATATGACACTTCATGGCTTCTGCCAGCAGGCAGAATTCACTGTGATCTCCAATGATGGAGACTGCATTACACTCGAAATCAGGCCAGATGAAGAGAGGAGGGCGATGTATCCTTTCGATTTCATCTTCTCTGTAACATATCGTTTGACAGATAAAGGCCTTGATGAGTGCGCTAAAGTGGTCAATCCAGGCAAGACGGAACTGCTTTATGGTTTTGGAGGGCATCCAGGCTTCAATGTACCACTCGATGAGGGGCTGGCATTTGAAGACTATGAGATCTGTTTCCCTGAAGCTGGAAAGATTGAGCGAAGGAAGTTCACGGATAATCATATGGATGCTGGTTCGTATGAATCAACAGATACAGTCTCCAATGGTGTTATGAAGCTTCATCATGATCTCTTCGATGACGATGCTGTAGTTCTGCATGGTACTGGCGAGAGGGCAATCCTTAGAAGTTCTAAAGGCAAAAAGAGCGTAGAGGTGATCTATAAGGGCGCGCCATGGTGTGGTATTTGGCATCCGATAAAAAGAGATGCTCCGTTTGTATGCATTGAGCCATGGTGGATCCTTCCTGGCCGTGATGAGACTATGGTCGATATCTCGGAGAGAGAGGACTTCATCCACCTTGCACCTGGCGGAGTGAATGAGCATGTGATCAGCATGATTTTCTCCTGATTTAGAAATCTGCGTAGTCATCAGCCTGGGCGAAGAATGTCTCTTGATCTCCTCCGCTCAGCTATTTTCTGGATGACACATCAGTGTGAGCACTGTGGATATGCGCCGAAGCTTGGCATCGTCTTATGTGTTCCAAATGGATTTATGTTCTTCTTCTCTTGTTGCTATGTTTGACAAGAATCATCTGATTTTTCACGAAGTGATAAGACAAGACAGATTTTTTCACAAAGGTATTGCAATTATCTTTCAAACCTGTTATTTTCTCCATCGTTGTGTTAAACGACTGCCGCCTTAGCTCAGCTGGCCAGAGCACGTGACTTGTAATCTCGGGGTCGTTGGTTCGAATCCGACAGGCGGCTTGATAAGCCTCATTCCAGTAGAAGGGAGTGAGGTTTTTCTTTTCTTGCTGGTTGTAATGTACGTCTTGATGTGATATAAGATAGACGGTTTGACATTATCAGCCTAATCGGTAGAATGTGTCGATTGGAAGTCTTTTGACCGGAGGAAATATATGGCAGGTAACGTTTCAAAGAACGCACATCGTGAAGGTGCAAAGGTTCTTATGAGCAGATGGGGAGGAGC
>JADIMT010000084.1 GCA_017694595.1 Candidatus Ornithospirochaeta stercoripullorum
CATCACGCTCTCTGACAGAATATTCACATGTGGATGCGGATACGCTGAGGACCGTGATGTGAAAGCTGCGAAAACACTGCTTCTTGCAGGAGAGCATGAAATGTCCTGCACCCGTACGGAATATACGGGTAGTCCGGAGGAGTGGAAGTCAGGCTTAAATACCTCGTATGAGATATGGAAGCATTCTGCGAAACGCCCTGGGAAGGGAAAGAGCCCGGATGCTCCATCTTCTAGCGTTAGCTAAGTTGGAGTAATTCACTGCTGTCATTACTGATACAGGAATAGAGATTGCTATCAACTATGGATCTTTTGCTACTGTTTCCGGTGCGGAAATCGGAGATCCAGTCTCAGTTGAGATGCTTGATAAAGGCGGGTATGCAGAGGAGTATGCAATCAGGCAGCTGGAGCGTAGCGACAATCGCGATGATTACGCATCCGATGCTATCTTCTCGAATTTCCGCATGGTTGATGAAGGTGATATCGCAGAAGGTGTGCTGTACAGAAGCTGCAGTCCTGTAAGAGGAGATGCAAGAGCTCCTTATGCTGATAAACTGGCAGGAGAGGCCGGCATCAAGACAGTTATCAATCTTTCAGGCAATGAAGAGACAATGCTCTCCGGTCTTGCCGGAGCTCCTTATTATGCGACGCTTGTAGAGAGTGGCAATGTGATTATGCTGGATATGGGTGTTGATTTCTTCTCCCCTGATTTCACAGAAAAGCTTGCTACTGGTCTTAGATTCATGATTGCGCATGAAGCTCCTTATCTTATACATTGCAATGAAGGCAAAGACAGAGCGGGCATGACAGTTGCTCTTCTGGAAGCGCTTTCAGGTGCAACGATGGATGAGATAGTCGCTGACTACATGGAAAGCTATGAGAACTACTATGGTGTAGAGAAAGGTACTGAGCAATACGACATGATAGCTCAGATCATCATAGATTTCTTTGAGACAATGAATGGCCGGCCATTCCCATATGATGCATTGAAAACAGTCGCTGAACAGTACACACTCAATACAATCGGGCTCTCTTCAGCTGAACTGAATGCTCTGGAGGCTGTACTTCAGGGAAAGTGATTACTTAAACAGGCGGTTCAAGCCGCCTGTTGTAAAAAGCAGATTTTCCCTTTAAGGATTCAGGTATTACGCCATCTTTCGATTTCATGAAAACTGTTTTATACTGACCCTATGGCGTATGATGAAAATAATATCAAATCGCTGTCTTCCTTTGAACATATAAGGCTACGCCCTGGAATGTACATCGGACGGCTTGGGAATGGGTCCCATCCCGATGACGGCATTTATATATTGCTGAAAGAGGTTGTTGATAACTCCATTGATGAGTTTATCATGAAGCACGGTTCGCGTATTGATGTCACTGTGCTCAATGGTTCTGTGACAGTTCGTGACTACGGCAGGGGCATCCCTCTTGGCAAGATTGTTGAATGCGTCTCTGTCATCAATACAGGTGCTAAATATGATAATGAGGCGTTCCAGTTCTCTGTGGGGCTCAATGGCGTTGGTACAAAAGCTGTTAATGCTCTCTCTTCAGAATTCTACGTCAAATCCGTCAGGGAAGGTAAATTCGCAGAAGCCTGGTTCAAGAAAGGCAAGTTGAAGAAAAAGAATGATGGAGACACGAAAGAGGAGGATGGAACACTTGTTTCCTTCACTCCTGATAAAGAGATATTCGGTGATTATCAATTCAATGATGATTTCATTACCGATAGACTCTGGAGCTATGCTTACCTGAATACAGGACTGACGATTGAGTATAACAAGAAGATTCTGAAAAGCCGCAATGGTTTGCTGGATCTGCTTTCCAAGGTAATAGGGGATGATGGTTTGTATCCTGCTCTCCACTTCAGAAATGAACACTTGGAGTTTGCTTTCACTCATACATCAGGTTATGGCGAGAATTATTTTTCATACGTCAATGGCCAGAACACCACCGATGGCGGTACCCATCTTGCAGCTTTCAAGGAAGGCGTGCTGAAAGGTATCAATGAATTCTATAGAAAGAGCTGGCAGGCTCCTGAGATCAGGGATGGCATTGTAGCGGCAGTCGCTATCAAAATGCAGAATCCTGTTTTTGAAAGCCAGACTAAGAATAAGCTTGGTTCCACTGAAGTTCGAACCTGGATTGTCAACGAAGTCAAGGAAGCTGTCATGGATGCCTTGATGAAAGACAAGGCGAAGGCACAAGGGTTGCAGGACAAGGTTTCAACGAACGAGAAGGTGCATAAAGAGGAGCAGGAGGTAAGGAACAACTCGAAGGAGAGGGCGAAGAAGACGGCTGTTCACATCCCTAAGCTTCGCGATTGCCGTTATCATATCAACAATGCACCGGCTGCCCACAGGAAGGAAGCGGAGGAATCGATGATCTTCCTCACAGAGGGTGATAGCGCTGCCGGAACACTTTCGAATATAAGAGATGCCAACACACAAGCTGTATTCGCGCTCAGGGGCAAGCCATTCAATGTTCAGGGCTATAAGCGTACAGAGCTCTATAAGCATGAGGAGCTGTATAACATCATGGTAGCATTGGGTATCGAGAACGGTATTGATGATATCCGCTACTCCAAGGTTGTAATCGCAACAGATGCTGATACTGATGGCTTTCATATCAGAATATTGCTTATGACTTTCTTCCTCACATATTTTGAGGAGGTTGTCACATCCGGTAAGCTCTTTATTCTAGAAACTCCGCTTTTCCGTGTGCGAAACAAGCAAGTAACGGAGTATTGCTACTCCGAGGCTGAGCGTGATGAAGCGATGAAGAGGATAAGAGGTGCGGAAGTCACAAGATTCAAAGGTCTTGGAGAGATCAGTCCGAAAGAGTTCAGGCGCTTTATCAGCGAGGATATAAAACTTCTACCTGTCACGATAACCTCAATCAAGGATATCAGGGATAAGATGGAGTTCTATATGGGCGACAACACTCCTCAGAGAAGGGAGTTCATTATGGAGAATCTTCTGAATGTCACAGGCTGATAAACTCTATAGGAATTACTTCCTCGAATATGCTTCATATGTAGTCCGGGACAGGGCTATCCCAGATCTTGTAGATGGCTTTAAGCCTGTACAGCGCCGTATCATGCATACGCTTTTTGAGATGGATGATGGCCGTTTCATGAAAGTCGCCAATGTAGTTGGTGCTACGATGAAGTATCATCCTCATGGAGATTCCTCTATCTATGAAGCGCTGGTCAATTTGGCGAATGCTGAGCTTTTCATTGAGAAGCAGGGTAATTATGGTAACTTTCTCACTGGAGATGGCGCAGCTGCTGGAAGATACATCGAATGCCGTCTGAAACCTTTTGCCAAGAAAGTTCTCTATAACCCAGAGATTACAGAGTATGTTGATTCATACGATGGCAGGAACAAAGAGCCAGTAGTTTTTCCTGCAAAGATACCTGTTGTCGTAGTGCAAGGTACTATGGGTATCGCTGTGGGTATGTCTACGATGATTCTTCCCCATAATCTTCTCGAGGTTCTTGAAGCTGAGAAGAAAGCGCTGAGAGGAGAGAAGTTCAAGCTCTATCCTGATTTCCCCGGTGGTGGAATCATGGATGTCTCAGAGTATAACGATGGCATGGGCAAAATAGCTGTCAGAGCCAGGCTTAACGCATCGGATCCGAAGAAGCTTGTCATAGAGGAACTTCCTTATGGTGTTACAAGCGATGCCATGATAGCTTCGATTGAGAAAGCTAATGCTACAGGCAGGCTTAAGATAGCTTCCATAAGCGACTATACAGCGGAGAAAGCACAGATTGAGATTTGCTGGCAGCGCAATGTCTACTCTGAGGACATGGTCGATGTTCTCTATGCGACTACAGATTGCGAGAAGAAGATCAGCGTGAACCCTCTTGTCATCGTCGATGGGCTTCCAAAGGCTGTGCCTATCACGAAGATGATCAAATTCCATGCGAAGCATCTTGTCGAAGTGCTCACTGCTGAGCTTGAGAATGAGAAGAGGCATTTGCTGGAGAAGCTCAGAGCAAGAACGCTCGAGCGTATCTTCATCGAGGAAAGAATCTATAAGAGAATTGAGACTGAAAAGACAGCGGAAGCTGTGAGAGGCACAATCATTGAAGGCTTTGTTCCTTTTGAAGCAGAGCTCGGTGGTGAAGCGTTGAACGATGATGATATCGAAAGGCTTTTGAAGATACCTATCAGGCGTATCTCCCTTTTTGATATCGAGAAGAATAAAGCTGAGATTTCAGAGATAGAAGGGAACATCAAGGCGGTTGATTATAACCTTGAGCATATCATCGATTATGCAGAAGGCTATCTGACAGAGCTTGAAGAGATGCTCGATAAAGATGCATTCAAGAGAAAGACTGAGCTCTCTTCATTTGAGACGCTGAATGTCCGTCAGGTTGCTGTGCGCAATATGGATATTCGTTACGACCAGGAGACTGGTTATCTTGGTACGAACATCAAGACTGGTGAATCACTGTTGAAAGTCAGCCCATATGACAAAGTCTTCTACATGAAGAACAATGGTGAATATCGTGTTGTGAATGTCCAGGATAAGGTCTTCATCGGAACAGAAGGGCTTTTCTATATCAACTATGGTGATAAAGAGATTCTCTCAAAGGAGATTTTCACAGTTATCTACCGTGACAGGATTCGTGATAAGAATGTCTATCAGATAAAGCGTTTCCATATCTCATCGTTCACAACAGATAAGATGTATTCTGTGGTCTCTGGCGAAAAAGCAAAAGTGAAGAAGATGTCGCTCTGGCCTTCTGCTATCATCTCGATGAAGTTCAAGCCAGGCTATGGCTATAAGATCATGGAAGACACTGCGCGCTTTGCAGATTTCCCTGTTTATAAGTCTCCTAACGCTGCTGGACAGAAGCTGACAGGAAAAGAGCTTCAGTCGCTTTCAATCAGGCAGACGAAGGATACCTCTACTTCAGAGGAGTCGCAGCCATCGCTGCTGGATGGTATTGATGAGTGATATAGCTGACAGGATTCTTTATGAGGACAACCATCTGGTTATCGTCAACAAGCTTCCAGGAGAGCTTGTACAAGGTGATGAGACAGGTGATAGAACACTCGCTGATGATGTGAAAGCGTATTTGAAAGAGAAATATAATAAGCCGGGGAATGTCTTTCTGGGCATTCCTCATCGCTTGGACAGGCCTACATCCGGTATTGTCGTTTATTGTAAGACAGATAAAGCACTTTCCAGAATGACCGCTTTATTCCGGACTTCTGATATCAAGAAGACATATTGGGCTATCGTTGATAAAGCTCCTGAGCGGAAAGAGGGAGAGCTTGTACACTATATTACAAGAAGCGCTGATTCCAATAAGAGCATTGCCTCCGCTAAAGAGAGAAAAGGTGCTAAGATTGCAAAGCTTTCCTATCGGCTTTTAGCTTCTTCTGACAACTATCATCTTCTTGAAATAGATCTCCATACAGGACGACATCATCAGATCAGAGCGCAGCTTGCTGCAATGGGGATGCATATCAAAGGAGATTTGAAATATGGTGCAGCAAGATCTAACCCGGATGGTGGCATCTCGCTCCATGCTAGACGTGTTTCGTTCATTCATCCGATAAAGAAAGAGAAGCTTACAATCATAGCGCCACCTCCACATTCCACGCTGTGGGATTACTTCACATCAAATGCGGGAGAGTGATAGAAGAAATGTGCTTCAGCTTATAATTCCTTCACTGTCTCACCAATCTGGATTGTAGTCTCATATGTTTTCGAATAGGGTGTTTTGATCTTCCCATCCATAATGTCCGAAATAGCTTTCAGGCTTTCATATCCAACATCATACAGAGGCTGCTTGATTCCAGAGAGCAGAGGCCCTTTGTATTCTTCTTCAAAGTGATTTTGGCTGTCAAAGCTCATTACAGAGATATCATCAGGGACCTTGTAGCCTTTATCCATGATCCTTGAGATTGCTTTTATGGCAATCTTATCGCTGGTTGTGAAGATCGCTGTGGGACGTTTGTCATCAGGCAGCCCCATGATTGCTTGTGCCATAGTATATGCTTGGGTGCTGTCTCCGAAAATGTTGACGATGTTTTCTGGCGTGACTGGTAATCCAGCTTCTTCCATTCCTGCTTGATAACCATTCAGACGTTCGATATTGACTTTCTTGTTTGGATTCCCCCATGAACAGCACGATTCTCTTGTGTCCTTTGCTTGCAAGAAAGCGTATAGCATTGCGGACCCCATCGAAGTTGTTGATCAGTATCTGATTGACATTTGTGCCTTCAAAATTGTTCTCAATCAGCAGAAAGGGAAATCTGGATGCTGTGAGATTGTCTATGATAGGTCTGTCTGTGTAGAGCGTGCCATAGAGAATCATGGAGTCCACAATCCTGTTTGTCAGGAATTGCATGTACTTGTTGCGTTCTTCTTTGCTATCGCTTAAGTTGCAGAACAAAACGCATTTTTTTGCTTCGGAAGCTGCATCTTTTATGCCTCTGAGCAGATCGTAGAAGAATGGTTTATGAAGATTCCTGATTAATACTGAACCACAGTCAATATAGTAGACAAGAAAAAGAAAAGATTAGCAGTTGTTCGTGAAGAACTCCTTTTCAATCTCGTTCGGTGTCTTGTAACCAATAGAGGAATGGATTCTCTTTGAGTTGTAGTAGCCATCGATATAAGAGAAAAGATCAAGCCTGA
>JADIMT010000085.1 GCA_017694595.1 Candidatus Ornithospirochaeta stercoripullorum
GTGGAGAGCCTCTTCTACAGGGATCTTTATGAGAGGGATATAGGAAAAATGAGATGCCCTGAGATGAGGGCGGGGCTGGAGGATGTGAAGGGAGGAGAAGAGATGATAGAGAGAACATATGGTGAACTGATCCAGAGGACGATGGAGATATTCAAGGATGAATGGGACAAGCAGGCTGAGCAGAAGGGAATGATCAAAGAAAAGAAGGATATGGCATTGAGAATGCTCAAGAGCAACAAGTATCCTATCTCTGAGATAGCCACCATCGTGGATCTCCCGCAGAAAGAAGTGGAGAAGATGGCTTCGAAGCTGGGCCTGTAATTTCTTTCTACCAATATGATTCTCAAAAGCAAAAAGAATATGCTCATTTAAAGCTTTTGTCAGTCAAGTAAAATCCCTCCCGGTTTGGGAGGGATGATGGTGAGCAGTCTTCATCAGATAGATGAAAGTGTTCCTGTAAGTCTCTGATCGTTAATCTCGAAGTTGTCGAGGACAAGATCTTTGACATTTTCGATGATCCAGCCGCTTGTGTTTTCAGCTTTATCAATCTGTACGTTCTGGATTGTGACATCCTGGAGAGGATATCCAGCAGGAGCCTTAGCATCGAAGATGTTGTTTGAAACACTCTGGATGTGCATATCTTCGAATACGAGATCTGAGTAGATTGATGGGAAGTTGCCACCAAGCTCGCCAGAGTACTTGAGCTCAAAGAAGATGAAGTTCTGGAAGTTTCCAATCTCCATGTTTCTTACTCTGATGTGCTTACATGTAGCACCGCGGTCAAGATTTGCCTTGAAGCGGATAGCTGAAACACCATCTCTCATGATGTTGTTTTCGAAGAATACCCATTCGATTCCACCTGACATCTCGCTTCCGAGTGCGATTCCGTCTTCGCCGCCCATGTCATTGTTTCTGACAACAACATACTTTGAAGGACGAGCAACGACACGGCCATCATAGTCTCTGCCGCTCTTTACAACAACGGAGTCATCTCCTGTGTGGAATGTGCAGTTCTCGACAACAACGTATGTAGAGGATTCTACATCGACGCCATCGTTGTTTGCGAACATGCTGTCAACCTTGATTCCATTGACCTGAACATGATCTGAACAGTTGAGGTGGTTCACCCAGAATGGGGAATTTGTGACAGTGTAATCTTCAAGAAGAACACGCTGGCAGTAGTTGATCTGGACGCAGGATGGTCTGAGATAGTGGCCTTCACCAAATACTCTGTCCTCTACAGGAACACCCTCTGAGCCATAAAGTCTCAGCTGAACCTGATCTTCTTTCTGCATGCTTGGCCACTTATGGAATTCGCTGTCAGGATTGCCATCGATAGTTCCTTTTCCTGTGATAGCGATATCATGCTGACCGTAAGCGTATACAAGAGGAGAGTAGTTCATGAGTCTTGTACCTTCCCATCTTGTCTCTACGATTGGGTAATCTGCTGGGTTCGGGCTGAAAAGAAGCCTTGAACCTTCTTCAAGATGGAGGTCTACATAGCTCTTGAGAACTACAGGACCTGCAAGATAGTATGTGCCAGCTGGGACTACAACACGTCCACCACCGCGCTCTGATGTCTCATCAATAGCCTGCTGCAGAACAGGAAGATCGTTTGTTGTTCCGTCGCCCTTTGCACCAAGTTCTACAATGTTCACCTGATAATCATCAGGAATCGCTGGACGCTGTATTGACTGTACGATAGTCGAAGCCATGTTCCAGTCTTCTTGTGTGTCAACAGCAACAGCAGGAAGAACTGCAACTAAAAGAAGTGCTGCGATAAGCAGGGTTAAGCACTTTTTCATAATAACCTCCGGGATTTTCGTTAGTTTTAGAATGACTTAGAAGACAGCAAGCTTCAATCTTCAATTTTTTGAAAATGACCCCAAGTTTTGTACATTGTTCTCAGAGTTTTCTGAAAAGAGAGGCATCCAACGGTATCGAGAAAGTAACAACAGTTCCTTTTCCTTCCTTGCTGCATAGGCTTAGTGTTCGAGGTGGAGTGAACAGGAGATAGAGCCTTGTCTGAACATTGCCAAGCCCGATGGATATGTCCTGCTTTCCTCGTCTCGCGCCTTTTGAGAGAGCACGTTTGATTCTTTTCAGCTTTTCCTGTTCTATGCCTCTGCCATTGTCAGAGATTCGGATTTTCAGGAATCGTCCTTTATCTATATAGATTCTTATATGCAGTGTGCCATGTTTTCCCGTTCCTCTGATACCATGGCTGATTGCATTTTCCACAAGCGGCTGCAAGATAAGCTTAGGGATTTTTATCTCTCCATCAGCATCTTCCGAAATATCCCATGAGGCATCGAACTCGTCAGAGAATCTTTTCTGCTGTATGGCTATATAAGCTTTGGTTGCGCTTATCTCCGCTTCAAGTGTAGAGAAGAGATTCCTGTCACCTAGCACATAACCAAGAAGCGATGAGAGATTGTCTATCATGTAAGAGGCATCATTCTCTATTCCAGTCAGTGCGATAGTCTTCCATCTGATAACCTGCAGCGTATTGTACAGGAAATGGGGTGTGAGCTGCAGTGAGAGAGCAGTGAGTTCAAGCTCGGTTCTTTTGTCATTTAGCTTTCGCGCACTCAGGTACGATGCAAAGAGCTCCTTTGAAAGTCTTGGATAGAGTGCTTTTGAATGCTTTGATTTCTTGATATCGCCATCTGCATTCAGCTCGCGCTGGAGCATGTCGAGATTCTCCAGCTCTTCTGAAGCTCTGCGGAAGGATGTGAAAAATGAGATGAATACGATAATCGATGTGAATGTTGCTATAAGGATGCGTGTGAATGTGTTCAGCTGATAAGCTTCCTTGTATGGAAGTGCTAATACAGCTTTCCAACCTCTCTCCATCTCCATCTGATAGAGCACCATTCCGTCCTTTACTGTTTTGCTTTCTCCTTCCAGCAATCCCGATAAATATGTTGCTTCTCTTGCAGTGACGGTTGAGAAAAGCGGGATGCCATCTTCTCTCAATATCAACAGATCGCCTTTCTCGTCGGCTATCAGAGCTTTCATCATCGTAATGATGGCATCTGGATCTGCGTTTAGGATGAGGGCGCCTTCATCCCATCTGTCCGATGAAGCAATAGGTGAGATTATTGAGAAATAAGTATCAGTGTCAGCCCAGCTTGAAAGCCGATAGCCGCTCCAGGATGCATCATCTTCCCCCAGATCGTTGAGGATGTCAAACCAGAGCGTATCTTTGTCGGAAGAGAGCATCGTCATACCGCCTTTGGAGGAGAAAAACCATCCTTCTTTGTTCGGGAAATAGATGTAGATGCTATCTGTTATCGCACTGTACTGTATTGTGCTTCTCAGGAAATCAGAAGCAGTGTCCATTGCAATATACTCATCGTATGAGATGGTTCCGTTATCGACGAAGATATTGCGTAGCCTGTAGCGGATAGTTGGACTGGAACTCAATATCGCTTCCATGTGTTCAAGGCTTTCGAACTGCGCTTCTACTGAGCTTGTGTACTGGCTCAGGTGAGAGATGTTGCCACTGTCAATCTCCCTTGTGATTCCTGTTCCAACTCCATTCCAGATCAATGCGCTGAGAATGATCGTTGGGAGAAGAATAGGTATGGTGTTCCTGAATATTGCAGAGAGAATGATTCGAAGGCGGTTCTTATCGAACATAGAGCTTTTCCCTGTATTCCTTTGGAGTCATTCCGTTCTTCTCTCTGAATGATCTGGAGAAGCTTGAGGGACTTGTGTATCCAACTTTCTCGCTGATTGCTGAAATTGATAGATCTGAAGAGGAGAGGAGCGCAACCGCTTCATTCATTCGCTCTGTTGCAGTGTATTCCTGGAAGCTTACTCCGGAATGCTGGTGGAATATCTCTGAAATGTAATATTGATTCAGAGAGAATTTGTCTGAGAGTGATTTCAAGCTGACTGTCTGCAAATTCTGTCTGATGTAGCTTTGCATCTCTTTCACTAATTCAACTACAGGAGTTTTATTTGTTTTATTATCTTTACTTCCGAGTTCGCTGTATATTCTTGAGAAGATATCTTTGATTTCATCTAATCTGGCAGGCTTGAGGATATACTCTCTGACTCCAAGTGAGATGCATCTTCTAGCATATTCGAAATCACTATAGCCCGAGAGGACTACTGGAATCATATCAGGTCTAAGCTTCCTTGCTTTTTCAATCAGCGTGATTCCGTCCATTTCGGGCATCATGATATCTGTGAGCAGCACATCTGGGGAGTTGTCCGAGAGAAAACTGAGCGCGGAAGCCCCATTTGCGAAATCCGCAATTGGCTGAAAACCTAGGCTTGTCCAGGGAATGTAGTCCACCAGACCGCGTCTGCTATCATCTTCATCTTCTACAATAATGAGCGAATACACTATTCTCCTCCAAGACTATAATATATTGATTCACGCTGTTAAGCCACTTCTAAAGCTTTGGTATGAAGTGTAGAATCAATATATGAGAAAAGCTTCCTTGATAGCAATTCTGGTATGCCTGCCGTTCGTTCTTTCCGCTGAAAGCGAGATTCGCTTCTCTTTCTGGGGCAATGAGATGCGATTCAAAGCCATGGAGAGAGCCGTGCTTTTGTATGAAGAAAGGAATCCTGATGTTGATATCATCCTTGATGAACATTCATATAGTGATTGCCAGCAGGCATTCAGAATCCGTACAAAGGAAGGTACTCTTTCTGATATCTCGGCATATGATTACAAGTGGACGAGCTGGATAGAAGACGAAGCGCTATCCGATCTCCGTGACTTTCCCTCCCTTGATATCTCATCGCTTGATGAAAGCCTTTTAGAGAAATACTCGATGAAGAACTCTAAGATCATAGGCATACCATTGGGGATGAATGGGTTGGGACTTGTGTATAATGAAGATTTCATCGAAAGGTTTTCTCTCTCTGATCCATCTTTCTGGACCTGGGATGATATCATAGAGAATGGCAGCAAGGTACATGAGGAGGATCATTCTTCATATCTCTTCTTTGTGCCTGATTCGCAATGGCACTATATCTTCCGCACCTTCATATTGCAGATGTCTGGTCATCATATCATCAATGAAGATGGTTCCCCTGGCTGTACAGTAGAGGATCTGGAAGCTGCGCTTCAGTTCGTTCTCATTCTGATAGAAACAGGAACAATCCCGGATTTCGGTATTGGTACGCTTTATGAGAACTGGTTGCCACAACGAAACGAGATGTGGATAAACGGCAAGTGGGGCATGACTGTAGCTTCATCCTCCACGGTCCCTGATATCGCTTCTCTTTCTCCGTTCCCTGTAGGTACCGCGCCTTATCCAGTTGAAAAGGATGCTATAGACAGTGGTGTATATGCAGCTCCTACGATGCTTCTCTCCATAAGCGAGAATTCGGAGCATAAAGTCGAAGCAGCGGACTTCATCGGCTATCTTGTACATGATACTATAGCTGCTGCGATGCTTTCTGATTCCTGTGGTTTGCCGGTGGATAAGCACAATGCGAAATCCGTCAGTGCTGATTCCCTTGTTTATCCGATGGTGATTTCTGCATTGGAAAATTCAGCAGCTGTTACAATTCCATATGAGATGGAAGATGAGCTGCAGGTGGTAATCAGCGAGTATGTACATATGGTGGGTTTCAGAATTCTTACTCCAGATGAAGCTGCGAAACGTATGATGGATCGAATAGAATTAATTTCAGAATCGTTTCAGAATAAATAGTATTGATATCGTAATTATATAATTAAAATAATATTCAAATATAAAAGCAAATAAAAAGAGGCAGTGTTACCTGCCTCTTTTATGCATATCTGATTATTTTACGATATGAATACGTCCGAATGGCTGTGCATACTCTTCACCGATGACACCTGAGAGCTGGTCTGTGACATAAGCCATTACAGCTTCATCGAGAGGAATTCCAGTATCGAACTTGTTTGTCGAAGAAGCGAATGCATAGTATGTATCTCCGCCAGCTGCCATGAAGTCATTAGTGATGACTGCGTATGTTGCGTTAATATCGAAAGGTTCACCGTTAACATTGTTGATAGTCACTCTGTTTATCGAAGCTGGTCCATAGTAAGTGGATGCTGGATATGTCTCAGCATTTGCATCGTATGGTTTTGTTGTATCAACTGTGAACTCGATGCCAGAAACTTGCGGAAAACCTCCGATTGCAGTTGGTGTGCAATATGTGGATGCTTCTAATGCTTCGAGGAGCTCCGTACCTGTAACATAGACAACTGTGATTGTATTTCCAAATGGAAGTACTGTGTTGATATCCTTCTTTGTGACGCTTCCTGCAGAGATGGAGGCTCTGATGCCACCGCCGTTGACAATTGCAAGTGCATGTGCGTTGTCGACAGTGAGGCTTCCTTCATCTTTGAGGACTGTCCACATGATAGCATCTGCAATGAGGGAACCGAGGTTTGTTTCCTCTGTCCTGTTGCCTGGGTCACGTTCACCGTTGAGATCTACAAGCGACTGAGCAAAGACAATGTTATATTCACCGTTTACTCTGTCCATGATTTCCTGTGCATATCCTGAAACCTGTACATCATTTGGAATGTCATAAACTGTGGTTCCGTCTTCGTCATGGCTTACGCTCTGGAGGAAGTTGTCCTCGATAGTCTTTGTCTCATTGTCAATGACGATTACGCCGATGTTTGCAAATGCTGTTCCAGTTGACTGGATAGGCTCTCCGTTCTCTCCCTCTGTCATGACAGTGTGGGAGTGGCCATCGATTATGAAATCAAAGCCTGTTGTATTTGCCCAGAGATCTGTAGATCTGTTTGGTGCGGACTCCGCATCAACTCCCAGATGGGAAATGGCGATGATGAGATCTGCGCCTTCAGCTTCAAGCTCATCGATATTCTCTTGAGCGATTGTGTAGAGCTCATCGCCAGCAGCAAAGTGCAGGCCTTTGATCAAAGCTGGATTGGCTTTTGTCTGTGCTTCCGGGGTCTCAAAACCTACAAATCCGATATCAAGATCATCATCTGTAGTGATTATTGTGCTGGCAGGATAGATTGTATTGCCGCTCTCATCAAAGGCATCTGCGCAGATTACCTGGAATTCAGCTTTTGAAAGATTGTCTTTGAGCTGTGCATAGCCATAATCGAATTCATGGTTGCCGAGCGTTGCTACATCATAACCTGTGATATTCATCATAGTGACAGCATCAGCGCCTTTTGATGTGCTGACATAAGTTGTGCCTTGGCTGAAATCACCAGCATCTACAAGTATCACATCTGCACCCTGAGCTTCATATTCATTTCTGAGTTCCGCCAGATTTGCATAACCTGCAATTGATCCATGAACATCATTCGTGTGAAGAATCACGGTCTTTCCTTCAAAAGGAAGAGCATCAGATGCGAATACAGATGTAATGGTAAATACAAAAAGGATTGCGAGAGTAGCAAGCTTTCTCATACCTTTAACCATGTTTGACCTCCTTGTGGTCGATGTATCTAGTTCAATTATTGTCAGAAATATACTAAATGTTCCAGATTATCTTTGTGTTATGGCCTCGTATCAGTTCAGAGAAACTGAATGACTTGAATCTTGGAAGAAAAAAGCCAGTCCATAAATGTTTTCTTTTTTACATTAGAAACCATAATATATTTGCATGAGCTTTGTTCTTACATTAGTTCGACATGGAGAGAGTACGGCAAATGTCCGTCATATGCTTTCAGGCTGGCTGGATGTCGATTTGACAGATCATGGCAGGGCTGAGCTGAATGAGTTGAAAGAAAAGGTATTGTATCCGCAGAGTGATATCTATTTTTCTTCTTCGCTTAAACGCTGTGTGGAAACATGCCACATCCTCTTCCCTGACAAGGTTCCGATCATCGATGATAAATTCAAGGAAGTCAACTTCCACTCTATGGAAGGTTGGGTGCTGTCAACGAAGGAAGAGATTGATTCGTATTTCCAATCCTGGGTCAGCGATGAAGCTTATCTTGATGAAGAGACGCTCTCGGACGTGAAGATCAGAGGAGCTAGAGCAATTTTGGAGACTGTTGAAGATTGCTATCAGCAAGGATTGTCATCTGCGACAATTGTCATGCATTCAGGGATTATGAGGGCAGCTATTATTGAACTCTTCAATCTGCCTGAAAAGCAATTTAACGAGATGACAGTTCCAAATGGCCTTGGATATGTGCTTAGCTTTTCGTCCGATCTTAGCCCTTTGTCATTTTATGAACTTCACACATAAAATGAATCATATGATATAATGCTGCGCGGAAGTGGAATTAAAGAAGCTTTGGCATCTTGTACAATGCTTTTCTCAAAATAGTATGGTTAAATAAGGAGAGATTATGGACTTCAGTGGTAATGTTCGTCCTCAGGAGATGGAAAGGATTTCGACACGTGCAGCGGCTGATGCTTTTATCAGCGAGGCTGTAGAAGCTATTAAGCATCAAGTAGGGGATGGCAAAGTCCTATTAGCTCTTTCAGGCGGAGTTGACTCTTCAGTTGTTGCTGCTCTGCTTATCAAAGCTATTGGAAAGAATCTCGTCTGTGTACATGTGAATCATGGACTTCTTAGAAAAGGAGAGCCAGAGCAGGTAGTCAGGGTATTCAGGGATGAAATGGATGCGAATCTCATCTATGTTGATGCTGTTGATCGCTTTCTTGATAAACTTGCAGGAGTCGCTGATCCAGAGCAGAAGAGGAAGGTTATCGGAGCTGAGTTCATCAGAGTCTTTGAAGAAGAGGCGAGAAAACTTGAAGGAATATCTTTCCTTGCACAGGGCACGATCTATCCTGATATCATCGAAAGCGATGGTGTGAAAGCTCACCACAATGTAGGAGGTCTTCCTGAAGATCTTA
>JADIMT010000086.1 GCA_017694595.1 Candidatus Ornithospirochaeta stercoripullorum
AAGTAATTGTAGTCGCCATCGAAGAACTCAGGACCTTCAGGGGAGAGATAGAGAATCCTCGTCGCGAGAGAGCGGATAAAGTGCCTGTCATGGCTGACGAAGATGACTGTGCCTCCATAGCTTGAAATTGCTCTTTCCAGCATGTCTTTTGCGTTTATGTCGAGATGGTTGGTAGGCTCATCGAGCAGAAGCAGGTTGGATGGATGGAGAAGGATCTTCAGCAGTGCCAGTCTCGATTTCTCGCCACCGGAGAGGACTGAGACACGCTTGAAGACATCATCATCAGAGAAGAGGAATGCACCAAGCAGATTACGGATATCTGGAATGTCTTTCGTGTCCGCAAGGCTTTCTGCTTCTTCAAGCACAGTATTGCTGTTATCAAGGGTGTTCTCTGTATCCTGCGCAAAATATGCCTTCTTGATGCCTGCTCCATCCCTGATTGTTCCTTGGTAATCCGTATCGGCGCCTGCTATCATCCTAAGCAGCGTTGACTTTCCAGCACCGTTACGGCCAGTAATAGCCAGCCTTTCACCTTTTCTCACCAGGAAGGAGAGATCTGTATAGATTCTGTTATCGCCATAGGCTTTGCCAAGATGCTCTATTGATATCACATCATTGCCTGAGTGCGGGGCAGGAGGAAATGTGAATGAAAGCTTTTTCAGATGTGGTGGAATCTCGATTATATCCAGTTTATCGAGTGCTTTGATTCTCGACTGGACCTGTCGGCTTTTAGTAGCTTTGTACCTGAAACGTTCGATGAAAGCCTCTGTTTTCTCAATCTCTTCTTTCTGCTTTTCCCAGGCTTTTTCAATCTCTTTGATTTCCTCTTCCCTGCGCTTAAGGTACTCAGTGTAATTTCCGCTGTACCTTGTCAGATTGCCATTGAAGAGCTCATAGACTTCATTGACCATGTCATCTAAAAAACCCTGATCATGGGAGACAAGCATCAAGCCGCCATCAAACGCTTTGAGGTACTCTTCCAGCCATACCATCGCCTCTATATCAAGATAGTTTGTAGGTTCGTCGAGAAGCAGGAAGTCAGGATCTTCAAGAAGTATTTTCGCCAGTGCGATCCTCATCTGATAACCGCCAGAGAACTCACGTGCGGGACGTGAAAGGTCAGTCTTTGTAAAACCAAGGCCGAAGAGCACTGACTCAATCCTGGATCTTCTCTCATAGTACCCGGACTCAATCAGCATTTCATGGCACAGAGAGAGCTTGGAGGCGGCATTCATCGCCTCGCTTCCGCCTTTCTCTGCTTCCGATTCCATCTTCTCCATCTCTTTCAGAGTCTCGCTGAATCTTGAATAACCCTCTTCAGCAGCTTCATAGACGGTCTTTTCAGGCATGACGATGCCTGACTGCGGAAGATAGGAAATCCTAGCGCCTTTGGTTATCGCGATTGACTGGCTGTCAGCTTTCAATGAACCGGATATCACTTTCAGAAGCGTGGATTTGCCAGAACCATTTGCGCCAGCAAGCGCTGCTCTGGTCCTCTCGCTCATCGTGAAACCGATGTCTTTCAATATTTCTCTCTCTCCGAAAGCTAAGTTTATATCCTGTACCTGAAGTGTTCTCATCATCCGCCGCCTTGAGTATTGGCCAAGTTCTGGCTATTATCGGAACATAGCAGGAATCCCCCTGTTCTTCAAGGAGACGCAATTGATTTGTCTAACGCTATCTGGTAACACGTTGTCCTCTTGTCTGGATGAAATCAAGCAGAATCGCCAATATATCGATCTGGCTGAGCTTAGAGTTGACTTGCTGCAGGAAGATGAGCAGAAAAAGGCTTCATCATTCCCATCAATGACTGATGTTCCAGTCATCCTCACTCTTAGACGCAAAGAGGATGGCGGCAAGTGTGTGCTCTCAGAAAAGGAGAGGAGGCAGCTTCTTCTTTCTGCACTGGATGGCGATTTCGCTTATGTTGACATCGAAGAGGATGTGAAGAAGACAGATGTCGAGGATAAGGCCAGATCAAAGGGCATCAAGATTATCCGGTCTTTCCATGATTTTTCAGGAATCCCCGATGATATCTACTCAAGAATCTACCGTCTTGCAGAGCGTGGCGATATAGCGAAAGCAGCGGTCACTCCGCACACGATACAGGACTTGCTTACGCTATTCAGAATCGCAGAAGAGCTGAAGGATGTGCCGAAGATCATCATCGGCATGGGAGATTGGGGTATCCCTATCAGGATTCTTTACAAGAAAGCTGGTTCGCTTCTTACTTTCGCATCCTCTGGAGAGGCTGTGGCACCTGGGCAGGTCAGCGCTAAAGATCTGAAAATGCTCTACAGGGCGGATCAGGTGAATGAGAGGACAGGAATCTATGGAGTGATTGGCAATCCTGTGCTTCACACATCATCTCCGCTGATTCACAATACAGGCTTCCATGCTATAAACTACAATGCAATCTATCTTCCATTCCTGGTTGACAATGTACGTATATTCTTTGCGCTTGCAGAGTACCTTAAGATGCGAGGCTTCTCTGTCACGATTCCTTTCAAGGATGCAGTGCTGATGTATCTTGGGAATATATCGAGGGAAGTGAAGCAGATAGGAGCTTGCAATACAGTTGTGAGAATGCCAGGGATGTGGAAAGGCCTTAATACAGATTACTATGGCTTTCTACAGCCTGTGCTCAATGATATTGATTCAGGCAGAGTCAAATCAGCTCTCGTCATCGGTGCTGGCGGTGCATCTCAGGCTGTTGTCTGGGCGCTTCGCAACAGGGGTGTGAAAGTGACGATCCTCAACCGTACAGTCGGAAGGGCTGAGAAGCTTGCTAAAATCAATCTCTGCGAGTATGACACGCTCAGCAATGCTTCAAAGTATGAAGGCAAGGTAGATCTTGTAGTTCAGACGACAAGCGTTGGACTCTATCCGGATTTCGATATCTCTCCGATAGACTTCCACTTCACAGGTAAGGAAATCGCTTATGATATCATCTATAAGCCGAAGATGACGAAGTTCTTGAAAGAGGCAGAGAAAGCTGGTTGTACATTGCACTTCGGCTCAGAGATGCTGATGGAGCAGGGTAAGTTACAGTTCGAACTCTTTACTGGCTATCACTATCCGAAGGATGCTCTGCAGAGTCTATGACAGAGTAGGGTAATATGCCTGCTTTCCATACTTTGTCAGCATCGAACGATTTGTCTGATAGAGCAAAGCCCTCATCTGTTTTCTCTGCATAGCCTGTCAGTACAGTGCCATCTGCAAATTCGAGATAGAGCTTTCTCTTTTCAGCAATCGCGTGGTTGATTATTCTCATCTTCTCTTGATAGTAAAGACCATTGACTGTCTCCAGCTCGGGCGTCTTGATTGCCTCATCCACGATAATCCCTGAGTTGATGAGTATTCTCCTCCACGGATCGTGGGTGGTAGCGAGAAGTGCTTGCCTCTCTTCTTTCCTGAAAGGGATTGTACGCTCTTCATTTATCTTTGGAGCCTTGAACTTGCTTGACGGAATAATCATGAGATGCTCTTCCTTGTTCTGGAACTGAGGACCTGTAGTCGTGCCAAGCATATCGAATCCAGCGTTCTGCAATGCTCTTCTCCATAGTTCTTCCGTTTCCGGGTTCATTATGAACGCATTTTCCCCAATCTTGCTGAGTATATGCATTTGCATCGTCGGCAGAGCATCTATGATCCTGGCGTTTCTCTCATCTGCTCTGAGTATGATTGCCCTCTCGGCTTTCAGCGCTTCCCATGATTCATGCCATCCGCTGATTCTCGAAAGCAGCGTCTCTGGCAGTCTGAATGAAGACAGGGATGCAATCTTCTCCTTTATCTCATCAGGCGTAAGCGAAGCACTGAATGCAGTTTTCATGGAAAGCCTTGTCAGTTTCCACTCTGATGTCGTGTCAGATAGCACAGGCTCAGCATAGAGGTAGATCTCTTCAGGAGCCTTCCCCCTGTACGTGATGGAGAAATCTGAAGAGACTGTGAAGCCTTCTGTATCACATTCCTCTATTTTTCTTCCTGTTATCTTCCCGTCTGTGTTTTCCAGCACACTGAAGAGGAACAGAAGCGATGTGTCAAAAGAGGAATTGGAAAGCTTTTCTATTATCATGAAATAGTCATCAAGCTGCTCCTCTTCGATTGCTGAGAGCTTGGAGGCGAGATAGACGAATAATGCTTTATCTTCAAGAGGAAATGATGATGTGTCCATCAATGCGATCCTCTCTTCTTCGCTCAGCGCCATCAGCGCTTTTGCGGCTTTTCTGTCCAGCGCAAGCTCTTTTCCATCGTCTATGATGACAGCAAGATCGATAAGGCGGGTGACAGCTTTGATTCCTGCCTGCCTTGCTCGTTCTTTATCGACACCTGGAAAAAGCGATGTGAAGAAATCAGAGGAGATGATCTTCTGCCATCGCCCAGATGGAAGATGATTTGAGGCAGCTTCGAAGAGCACGAACGGAAAGAACGCTGATGGATAGCTGAGACGTCTTTCGTTTCTGCCTAAGGTGGGGAAGAGTGAGACAGCTTTCATGCCTTCTTCTGTGACTGATATCTCTCCATCTCTTTCCTCTATCATTCCCTTGTCTCGAAGAGCTTTGCCCAGCTTTGAAGCGCTGAAGGGAGCTTTGTCCTTTGCAATAGCGATTTCTGTCAGCAGGATGCCTTCCTCTTCGGTGATGGCTGAGACAATTTTCTCAGGATAATCACCAATGACCTTCTCAAAGGAGAATGGCAGATGTCTCTCACTCATACGCATCTGCCTTCTCTATCGAATAGCTATAACCCTGCTCAGAGAGGAATTTCTGCCTGTTCTGTGCAAAATCCTCTTCCTCTGTGTATTCAGTGACGAGCGTGTAGAAGTGGCTGTCCTTATCTTTCGGACGTAGAATCCTGCCAAGTCTCTGAGCTTCTTCCTGTCTGGAGCCGAATGTGCCAGAGATCTGGATGGCAACTGACGCATCTGGCAAGTCGATAGCTGAGTTGGCTACTTTGGAGACAATCAACACTTTGATCTTGCCTTCTTTGAAGAGAGCATACAGCTCTTCGCGCTTCTTTGTCGGGGTCGCTCCTGTGATGATGGGATAGCCGAACTCCTTCTTGAAGACTTCAAGCTGATCAAGATACTGACCGATGATCAATACAGCATCGCCCGCGTGCCTTTCCAGGATTTTTCTGGCAGCTCCTATCTTCAGAGGATTCTCAGCAGCTATTCTGTACTTCTCACGTTTCTTTGCAATTGCGTATTTGATCTCAAGCTCTTCAGGAAGAGGAAGCCTGATCTCGTGACACCATGCTTTAGCTATATAGCCCTGAGCTTCCAGCTCCGACCATGGAGTGTCGTAACGTTTTGGTCCTACTAGGGAGAATACTTCATCCTCCCGACCATCTTCTCGAACTAGTGTTGCTGTCAACCCTAAGCGATGTATGGCTTGCAGTTCCGCTGTAATCCTGAAGACAGGAGCGGGGAGCATATGGACTTCATCATAGATGATGAATCCCCATCCGCCTTCTCTGAAGAGAGAAAAACGAGGGAAGGGCGAATCTATGTCAGGACGCCATGTGATTATCTGATAAGTACATACAGTCACAGGCTTCATGTCCTTCTTCTCTCCAGAGTATTCTCCGATTTCGTTCTCTGTCAGCTCGGTTTTATCCAACAGCTCTCTTATCCACTGATGCACTGCTGTGACATTTGGACATAGAATCAGAGTTCTTGTCCCCAGTGCCGCCATTGCGAGTATACCTACAACAGTCTTGCCGCTGCCGCAAGGCAGGACAATAGTTCCATAACCTGTACCGGGACCGCCATCTCCCAGAAGCGCTTTCACCGCTTCCTTCTGATAAGGTCTTGGAGTGAATGTATTGCGCAGCTTTATCTTGAGCTTTTCTCCGCTCTTCAGCGGTATTCGGTCATCGACAGGGAAGCCTAGCTTGATCATCGAAGCTTTCAATACGCCACGATTCATTCTCAACACTCTGAAAGATTTCTCATCTTCAGCTTCCAGATATTTGGAAATCGATTGCTCGGCTTTCAGCTGTAGTGCAAAGACTGGCCTTCTGACAGAAAGCAGGAGATAATCTTCATCAAGCTCTGTGAGAACAAAGTCCCCGTAGCGCTCAGCTGAATCAGTGATGAAGAACTCGACTCTGGGATCGATGTCAAAGCGTGACCAGCGTTTGAGACGTGAAAGGATCTCATTTGAAGTCAGGCCGGATGAGATTGCATTCCAGAGCGAAAGCTGCGTTATCTGATAAGTATGGACATGCTCTGGGCTTTTGATCAAATCAGCAAATGCGATGATATCTGCACGACAGTCGTCAGCACATTCGGAGTGCACATCCAAAAGCATCGTCCTGTCGCTCTGTACTGTCAGCGTTTTATCGTTCATAAGCCCTCAAAAAAAGTAAGTGGTCCGCAAGCGTGAGCGCAGTCATTGCTTCTACAACCGGTACTGCTCGCGGAATGATGGCGGGGTCATGCCTGCCATGAACTTCAATAGTCGTGTTCTCCATATTGTCGGTGACTGTAAGCTGTTCTTTTGCAATCGATGCTGTTGGCTTGAGAGCCACCCTGAAGACTAACTCATCTCCATTGGAGATTCCACCAAGAATGCCTCCTGCGTTATTTGAAAGAAATACAGGTTTGCCATCTTCTGCTCTGATCGGATCATTGTTTTCAGAGCCACGCTTCCTGGAAGCAGCGAATCCAGAACCGAACTCAATGCCTTTTACGGCCCCAATGCTCATTACAGCATGTGAGAGAGTTGCATCGAGCTTGTCGAAAACAGGATCGCCCAAGCCTGGAATCATACCGCTTACACGGCACTCTATGATGCCTCCGACGCTGTCCGTCTCCATTTTCGCTTCTTTGATTGCATTGATCATAGCATCAAGGTTCTTGTTCTGAGGTGCATATAATGGACCTGGAAATGGTGGGTTCCATTCATACCCCTCTGCTTTGATACCGCCAGCTTCTATCACGCCGGCATTGACAGAAATTCCATATTTCCTGAGGAAAAGTTTGGCTAGCGCGCCTGCAAAGACTCTGCAGCATGTCTCACGTCCGGAAGACCTTCCACCTCCACGGTAATCGCGGATACCATACTTGGCATCGTAAGTGTAGTCAGCATGTCCTGGCCTGTATTTATGTGCTATCTCGCTATAATCTGCCGACCGCTGTGTCTTGTTCCAGATGACAAAGCCAATCGGTGTGCCAGTTGAAAGCCCATTGAAGATTCCTGAAAGGATTTCCGGCGTATCATCCTCGTTCCTCATTGTTCCGAGCGATGTGCTTCCAGGTCTTCGTCTTGCCATTTCGGAAGCTATGAAGTCTTCATCAATCTCTATCCCTGATGGAAAACCATCTACGACACCACCTAAGGCTTGCCCATGTGATTCTCCGAATGTGGTCAATGTGAGTATTCTGCCGATTGAGCTAGACATAGCCATTCTCCTTCAGTTTTCCAAGGAGCATCCTTGCGCTCTCCTCTTTGTCCCCATAGTGTCCTAGATCGACAATCAAGTCCGCCTTGCTCGTGTATATCGCATCGCGGATTGTATAGACTTTGTGGAATGAGCCTTCAACATCTTCCGGATCTAGGAATGCAGGCATGCCATGCTTGAGTATGACAGGGAGCATCTCGCTTTCATTTCTCTTGAGATATATGATTTTCCCCGTCTTTTGTATGAGGTCCATAAGTGCTGTGTTGTCTGCGGCGCCTCCTCCTAAGGAGAGGATGAAGTCAGAGTTTTCCGAGAGATACAGTCTCAATGCTTCAGTCTCAGCTTCCATGAATCGCTCTTTGCCATATTCCCTGAAGTATTCCCTGATGCTCTCGGCTTTCGTTAACGAGAGGACAAGATCATCTGAATCAGCGTAATTGACAGAGAGCATGGAAGCCACAAGCCGGGCCTGCGTCGTCTTTCCAGAGTGCTTTATACCGGTAAAGTAGAGTCGTGCCATATCGTTTAATTGTACCATCAGAAAATGCTTTTGCTCAATTGCATGGGCATAGTATCCAACCGAAAAGCGATAAGTGAAAAAAAGCACTGCTAAACTCAATCTCTATTGCTTTCCGGTTGCTGGCGAAGGCGATTGATCTCGGATATGGCTTTTCTGTCATGGAACTAAAGCAGCGATGTCTTCAGTCTTTCGTTGTAGATATTAGCAAGAGAGATTGCGAATGAGACTGATACATTGTCATCGAATTCCCAATAGACGAGAGGAAGTCCTGCAAGGCCTACGACTGTTGCAGCTGTCCCTCCTATATAACACCAGAGAGGAATGGCAGAGTCTTCATAGCCATCGAGCACAAGGCCAGTGATGAGAAGAGCAATGCCGACGCCCAAACCTGCTCCGAAGATTGACCATCCTGCTGTATGCATCGCTCTTTCAGTTTTCATGCCTTCCAGGAAAGCATTGTAAAGATCCTCCTCTCCAGTCAGACGGAAGAATTCAGCCTTGGAGATCTCGCTTGCGCCTCTGTATGGTATCCATTCGGTTTCCGTTGTTCCTGTTGCCCATGACGATGCTGTGTAGAAGCCAAATGGATGCATATCGCCGATTCCAGTTGAATAACTATAGCTGTTCTCTTTTGTCTGGATGGAGAGCGATGATGTGATGTATTCGTATTTAGCTTCGTCCGACAGGTTTGATAAATCGGTAACAGCGGCAAGCGGGGAGAGCGCAATCAAAATGGCAATGACGAGTGCGATGAACTTTCTCATATAGCCTCCTTTCAATCATCTTCAGGCATTCTGTATTCTGGCACCGCTGGAATGTATGAACTGTTCTCAGCTTCTTCTTTCTTCTTTTTCCTTATGCGTTTTGACTGTCTCATCTCTACTTTCATGAGATAGTCAGCTTCGGCTCTGTTCTTTCTGGAATCGCTGGCAAATTTGTTTTCTGGAATAGTCTTCTTGAGAGCGTAGTGAAAGACCACAATCATCATATACCAGAGAAATGCCAGGATGAACGGCGAGAAATTACGGAATGTATATGAGAATTCCGTTATGCCTTCAGTTCCTAGCACAAGCAATGTATCGAGATTCTGGAAGAACAGCAGAAGCGAGATGATGGCAGGGAATATCCAATAAAGACCTTGTCTTGAGAATATGAAGCGCATGGACGCTAGTAGCGCCATGAATGAAAGAAGCAATGCTGTTATCGGTATGATGTATATTATCACTCTTTCTTCAGCCTCTACTGTATGTTAGCATGTTTTCATGAATCTACATAGTGACTCTTCCACACCAGATGCGTTTCGTGCAAGAGCAAGGGAGCGCAAAGAAGATGGTCGTGGACCATATTATCGCGATACGACGGCTATCATCCATTCATCTCCATTCAGGAGACTGAAGCATAAGACGCAAGTATTCTTCGCGCCTTCAAATGATCATATATGCACCAGAATGGAGCATGTACTGCATGTGGCTTCCATCGCTTCCGCTATCTGCCGGTCACTGGGCTTGGATACGGAGATGGCGTGGGCTATCGGCATGGGCCATGACCTTGGGCACACTCCATTCGGACATGTAGGAGAGAGAATCATCTCAAAGATGTCAGAAGAAAGAGGTCTTGGCAAGTTCGAGCATGAAGTCAATTCGCTGCGGGTCGTTGACTTCCTCTCAAATAATGGAAATGGCCTTAATCTGACATACGCTGTCAGGGATGGCATTGTCTGCCACAATGGCGAGAGCCTGAGGATGAGAATAAAGCCTACAGGCATTGTAAGGGACTTGGACACTGTCACAGAGAGGGAAGGATTGATTCCTGCAACCTATGAAGGTGCTGTCGTGCGCTTTTCCGATACGATTGCATATCTGGGAAGGGACTGGGAGGATGCTTCAAGACTTGGTATTCTCAAAGGCCATGAACTTCCTTCTATCGTCACAGAGAGACTGGGAAAGACAAACAGCAGTATCATAAACATGCTTGTCAATGACATCATCAGTGGTGCGAACGAGGATGGCATCGGATTCTCTCCTGAGATTTTCGAAGCAGTGGAAGCCTTCTCCGATTTCAATTACAAATACATCTATCGCTCTGAGATTCTCAATGGTTACACACGTTATTTCACAAGGCTTCTCCATC
Source organism: Candidatus Ornithospirochaeta stercoripullorum (assembly GCA_017694595.1). Classification (GTDB taxonomy): domain Bacteria; phylum Spirochaetota; class Spirochaetia; order Sphaerochaetales; family Sphaerochaetaceae; genus Ornithospirochaeta; species Ornithospirochaeta stercoripullorum. The sequence continues at coordinate 10,058 of JADIMT010000086.1, forward strand.
TGATTGCAGATTATCTTGAGGATCTTTATCAGTCATTCCATCTGGATGAGAATGGTTACATGGCAGAGCACAACATGCTCGCAGCGGGTTTTTATAACCATGCTGTGGAGATGTATCCGAAATACATGGAGAAAGAAGGCTCTGATAAGCGTATGATCATGGATTACATCGCAGGCATGACAGATAACTTCTGCTTGGATTGTGCTAACGAAATTCTCAAGCCAGAGCATCTGAATGAGGAGATTGAGCATTCAGCTACAGGCAGATGGTTCGATGCGCTCTGATTACTTCTTCACGAGATTCTCAATCTCTTCAATGAACTGGTCGAGGTCATCAAAAGCCCTGTAGACAGACGCGAAGCGCACATATGCGACTCTCGAGACCGGATAAAGCTGCTTCAGCGTCTCTTCCCCGACTTGCTGGCTGGTAACTGTATTGGATGTACCTGCCAGCTCATAGATGCTGTCCTCGATATTGTGGAGGATGGTGTCAATCTCTTCCTGCGTGATCGAGAGCTTCTCCGTGCACTGCCTGATTCCTCTTTCAACTTTTGAGATATCGAAAGGCTGATGCCGTCCATCCTTTTTGATGACGATTATGGGCTTCTCTTCAATACGTTCATAGCTTGTGAACCTGTGGCCACATGTCAGGCATTTACGGCGCCTTCGTATCGAAGTCCCCTCTCTGTTGGATCTTGATTCAAGTACTTTGTCGTTGTCATTTCCGCATCTTGGGCATCGCATAGAAGCTATCATACCACATTGCTGATAATCCAACATTGAAATAATGTACAAAAATTATTTTATCTGTTATGAATATAACACTATTGTTGGAAATATAACGCTGGAGGCTGCATGTCGCAATCTGTCGCAACTTGTGTAAAAGAAATCATCAACCGTTCGCCATTCATTGCAGAGATGATGAGCTTGGACCTCATCTCTTTCTCAAATCTCGCTAGGTTCCTTAAAAACGATGTGGAAGCTATGTATGGCAATCCTGTAAGCGAGGCAGCGATAATCATGGCATCTCGCCGTTATAAGACAGAGCTCGATAACCAAGCAGCGATTCAGAAGGACAAGGAAGGCAAAATACGCTTTGAGATTTCCATGAAGACCAATATCTACGATGTGAATCTCAAACGAAGCGATGAGAGCGCTAATAATCTTATGAGCCTATATGGGCGAGTCAAACCTTCTGAAGGTGATTTCCTCAATGTCTCCATTGGTTCCCATGAGATTTCGCTTTCTGTATCGGACAGGTATCGCAGCGATGTCGATGCCTTGATAAACGAAAGTGAAGTGATTCATCGTTTTTCCGATCTTGTAGCTATAACAATCGTCTTCAAAGGTGATTTCCTGCAAACTCCTGGCATTCTCTATCTGGCTGCTAGGAAGCTTGCCTGGGAAGGAATAAATATCATCGAAGTCATTTCAACGATGAATGTCCTGACATTCGTTGTGCGAAAAGAAGAGAGCTCAAGGGCATACGAAGCTCTCAATGCGTTCCTGTCGGATGAATTGCTGTAGGATTATCACGGGGGAGAGAGGAGAAGGCAAGACGACAGCACTTTATCATCTGGCCTCATCCATTTCATCTCCAAAAGGTTTTATCTCGCTTCATGAAGATGATGCATATTATCTTCTCAACCTCTCTACAGGTGATAGAAATCTATTGATGACATCGTCCTCTCTCTATCCTGACAGAATCGGACGCTGGAGCTATGACAAGAAGCTGTTTGAGAAAGCTTGCAGCATGCTTTCAGCGATAGATTCGGGGGATGTCTTTATCGATGAAGTCGGACGGCTGGAGCTCTCTGGAAAAGGATTTGCCCCAGCATTGAAGGTCCTTGTAGAGAAACCTGTATCGCTCTATTTATCTGTCAGGAAGCCATTTCTTGCTGATGTGATAACTGCATTCTCTCTACAAAATGCTGTTATCGAAGAGGTGGAAGCGTCGCTCTGAGATAGGCCCTGCCTTTCTCCGTACCACCATAGAGGATTGATGAGAGCATCCTTTTTGAGAAGATGAACTCGTTGCTGTATTTGAAGAGATTGCCGTTCTCATCCTCGAGGTCCATTCCCAGGCTTTTGAGGATTGCATGTGATGAGATGATGTCCCAGACAAAGCATTTCTGCACTACTACGCCTTCTACAGAAGGGAAGAGAGCAGGCGAAAGTATGTGTAGGATCGTTGATCCTAGTACTCTTATCTTTCCATCAAAGCGGGAGAAATCCATATCGTGAGCGCCTTTTGAGCCCATCATGATTTCCCTTACATCATCCTTGTCGCCGTGCAGCGTGAGTTCCTCTCCGTTGACAGTGGGCTTTCCATCTGGATCCAGGCGTATGAAGAGGCTCTCTTCTCCAGTTCCGAATCGCGGAGCTGCGATATATGCCGCAACTGGATTGCGATTCTTGTCCAGGACGCCAAGCGAGACAGCGAAGGATGGCATGCCCTGTGAATATACATCAGTGCCGTCTATTGGATCTAATATGAAGATCCATTCTGCATCCATATTGTTTCCAGTTTCTTCCTCTTCGCTGATTACAGCAGCTTCGGGAAAGAGCGAATGTATTCTCTCTATGATGCTGTGGCTGATTGTTGTATCGGCTTCAGTGAGCACTGAGCCATCTTTCTTGAACGATCTGTGCACTGATTTCTGCATTCTATATGCAAAGTGTCCAGCTTCCTCTATTTCATTTGCGATTGCATCAAGTTTTATTTTGTCGAGCATTGCACAGATTCTATCAATGGCAGAGGTTTGCATGCAAGACGATTATTGTCCGAAAATGATTAATCTTATATAGTCGGTCGAGTGGAACGGAAGATTAATGATTTCGTCACGGATTATATCTTCAAGAATACTGCTGTAAGGCAGGCGGTCAGAAAAGGCTCTGGAATCGTCAGGGCTGATGGCCTCGATTTCTATCCTCTCTCAATGGCTGTTGAGCTTATAGCGGCTAAGAGAGGCGGACGTGTTTTTGTCATTGCACCTACGGAAGAGACCGCATCTGCGCTTTTTTCGGATATCATGGAAGAGCATGGCACTGAGAGAATCTTCTTGCCATCGAATGGCAAGCTTCTCTATTCTGATTTCACGCTTACATCCTCTGAGTACAGCCAGAAGAGGGCATTGGACCGTATCAAGGAAGCGAAGAACGCGATTATTATCACATCGCTCAGGGCGTTCGTCTCACCTGTGATGTCGCCAGAGAGCCTTGAGAAGCTCTCTCTGAGAATACGGAAAGGGGATGGCTTTAAGCCTCAGGAGCTGTCTGAAGAGCTGATCAAAGCGGGTTATTATCGTACACCGACTTGCTATGAAGCGGGATCCTTTTCCATCCGTGGAGAGGTCATGGACATCTTTCCTTTCTCTTTTGAGAATCCTGTGAGGCTTTACGCGGACTGGGACGATATAGGTAGAATCTCTGAGTTCGATCCTCTGACACAGAAAAGCGTCAAGGAACTTTCCCGCGTTACTATACCGCTCATCAGCGGTGATTCAAGTCCTCACTTCTCTACGATGGAAAGCTACTTGTCTTCCGATGACTACTTCATGCTCATCGGCATGGAACGTATTGAGACGAGCTGGAAAGCTGTGCAGAATGAAGCTAAAGCGCGCTTCAATGAAGCTTACAAGGCAGATGCTTCAGCTCCCGTTCCCGGTAAGCTTCTCTTCCCTTGGCAGGATTTTCAGCCATCCATCACGGAAGGTTTCTTCACATATGATATCGCAGATAATGCCCATGCCCACTTCGGAGTGACTTCTTCTCGTTCATATTTTGGCAATGTCACATACTTCAAGGATGATATAACTGCACTGCTTAAAAATGGCTGGCATGTTGTTGTCGTCGCTCCATCTGTTGTGCAAAAGGAGAGACTGGAGAACGTCCTGAGGGACTTCGACGTGAAGATAGAAGTCTCGGAACTCTCATCAGGTTTCCAGATTGAAGCGCTCTCGCTTTTAGTTGTTCTCGATAGTGAGATCTTTGGCCGCCGCAAACAGCGCCAGAGAGCTGTTGTTGAGACAGTCTCATCATCACCCCTGGATTCATTTGTCGAGCTTAAGGAAGGCGATTATGTTGTACATGTCAATTATGGTGTAGGCAGGTTCGTCAAAATCGATAGAGTCAAGACAAGCCGTACCGAGAGGGATTATATAAAAATCGCATATGCTGATGATGAATTCCTCTACGTGCCTATTGAGCAGGCTGATCTTGTTCAGAAATACATTGGCAATGATGGCAGGACTCCCAAGATCGACAGGCTTGGTTCCCAGTCGTGGAGCAAGAAGAAAGAGAAGGCTATAAAGAACGCTGAGGCGCTCGCGAAGGATCTTGTGCACCTCTATGCGGAACGTGAGACTGTGAAAGGTTATCAGTTCCTGCGCGACAACGATTGGCAAGTGCAGTTCGAGGCATCTTTTCCTTTCACGGAAACACCAGATCAGCTTAGATGCATCGATGACATCAAAAAGGACATGGAATCGACGAAAGTCATGGACAGGCTTGTCTGTGGCGATGTCGGCTATGGCAAGACAGAGATTGCTTTCAGAGCAGCTTTTAAGGCTGTGATGAGCGGCAAGCAGGTTGCGTTCCTGGCTCCTACTGTCATTCTTGCAGAGCAGCATTATAACAACTTCTGCAATCGTTTGGGTTCGTTTCCAGTGAACGCTGCGATACTTTCACGCTTTGTTCAGGGAAAAGAGCAGAAGAAGGTGTTGAAGGGCGTTGAGGAAGGTAAGGTCGATGTGCTATTTGGCACGCATAGGATTCTGCAGAATACCGTTCACTTCAGTAACTTAGGACTCCTTGTCGTCGATGAGGAGCAGCGTTTCGGAGTTAAAGACAAAGAACGTATCAAGCAGATGAAGACGAATGTTGATTCGCTGACGCTTTCCGCCACTCCTATTCCGCGTACGCTCCATATGTCGCTTCTGAAAGTCCGCGATATGTCGCTCCTGACAACAGCTCCAAGGGAGAGGCAGCCTGTTGAGACTGTGATTGAGCAGTTCTCGCTCTCTGTGGTTGTTGAAGCTATCAAAAGGGAGCTGGAGAGAGGGGGACAGGTCTTCTATCTGCATAACAGGATTGATGACCTTGAATCCATTGCCCAGATGCTCCGCTCTGAGATTCCTTATGCGATTATTGAATCTGCACATGGACAGATGGAAGCTGGAGAGCTTGAGGATATCATGCACAGGTTCGTTTACGAAGGTATACAGGTACTTGTTTCGACGACAATCATCGAAAATGGCATCGATATTCCCAATGTGAATACAATCATCATAGATCAAGCTGATAAATTCGGGCTCTCCCAGCTCTATCAGCTGAGGGGAAGGGTAGGACGCTCTGATAGAAAAGCATATTGCTATCTGCTTTATCAGGACAGGTCGATGCTCAATGATGATGCTATCAGAAGGCTTCGTGTGCTTTCCGAGAATACTGCCCTAGGTTCTGGCTTCAAAGTCGCTATGAAGGATATGGAGATTCGTGGAGCTGGGAACATACTTGGCAGGGAACAGTCAGGACATTTGGAAGCTGTTGGCCTCGATATGTACATGAAGCTGCTCGAGGAAGAGATAGACAAGCTGACGGACACAGAGAAGGAAAGCGACAGCAGTGTGCTTCTTGAACTCGATTACACTGGCTTCATCCCGGATAGCTATATCACGGATCCAGCTTCCAAATTCGAAGCTTACAAGAAGATTGCATCCATCCAGACAGAAGGACAGCTGGAAGGTTTGCGCAGTGAGCTGGAGAACCGTTATGGACAGCTTCCAGAGGAGGTTGAGAACCTCTTCTGCATAGCTGAGATAAAGATAATCTGCAGGCGTCTTTCCATTGTTCATCTTTGCGAGAACAGAGGGGCTGTAGATATCGAGTTTGGCAAGCTTTCGGCTATAAACCCTGATAGAGTGATCAGCTTGCTTCGCCTTTCTGATGGCAAAGTACAGCTTGATAGCAAGAATATGACACATATGCGTATGCAGACTGGAGCTGTATCGCTGAAAGATAAAGCTATGTTCATACTTGAGCAGCTTAGGAGATTGATTTGACAGACAAAGAACTATTGGAACGCATCAATAATATTGAACTGCGTGAAGGCAAGGAGAGGACAGTCAAAAGCTATGTGTTGAGGAACAATGTGATCTCTCCAAAATCAGAGAGAATCATCAAAGAGCATATGAATCACTATGGATTCTTCTTTGAGGATGCTCCTTTGGATTACGCGAAGCTTTTTGGCAATAACAATCCTGTAGTTATTGAAATCGGATTTGGCAATGGCGATACGACTGCTGAGGTTGCTATCAGGCGTCCTGAATTCAATTACATCGGCATAGAAGTCTTTTTGCAGGGCTTTGTCAATCTTCTGGGAGAGCTGGGGAAAAGAGATATTGAGAATGTTCGTATCATCCGCTTCAATGCTGTTGATGTGCTGAACCATATGATTCCAGATGGATCTGTTGAAGGCTTTCATATTTTCTTCCCCGATCCATGGCAGAAGAAGAGGCATCACAAGAGAAGATTGATGAATCCAGAGTTCCTTCATCTTCTTGCGTCCAAGATACGCAAAGGTGGTTATATATACATGGTCACAGATTGGGAAGAGTATGCAGAGGAAGTATTGGAGCTCTCCACGCATGAAGAGCTTCTTTACAATCCATTTGGCGGCTTTGCGCCACCAGTTACATGGCGCCCTGTCACTAAATTCGAGCAGAAGGGAATGGATAGCGAGCATCCTATAAACGAAATCTGGCTGGAAAGAGTGGACCATTCCAGCCACAGCTGACGATAAGAGGATGGAGCTTCCGGGCTTTTTGCCGTCTCTTCGCGGTACGGGAGACTCCGTCAATCTTGGGAAATGGGGATGCCGACTGGATGAACTTCGCCGGCATCTCGATATGCCTTCGAATCTGTTCACGTCATTGCCGAGCCATCGTATGCGTATCGGATGATCTCAGTCCGCTGTCTGGCTGGGAGAGAAGATAGACTGAGTAGTGCAAGAACTTTCACTGCGATGAGAAATCCATGTCGAGAAACAGAATCATGCATGGATGCGCTGAGTTCTTCTGTTGCTTTCATCCTGTTCTTCTTTCTGGGCCAATTTTTGATGCGGAATCTCAATTTATGTAACATTCAACCTTTGAATTCCGTAAATTCGTACCATTATTCTGAATTTTTCTCTTGTGTAACTGTTTATGGTAATGTAGAGTTTTTTGTGCATAGCTGTTGGGGATGAGGAAATCTGGTTCAGGGTGCAAAAAGCCATGATTCCTTTCGATGAATGGCTTGAAATCAGAGAAAAGAGGCTTGCCTCCTGTTATGGGAAACAAGCCTCTTCTTTTTTCTTTTAGCTCAGTTCTGAGCTTCTTCTTTTGCTTTTTTTGCTTCTGCTATAACATCATCAGCAAGCTTTCCATGAAGCTCTTCGTAATGATCGAATTCAATTTCGAACGATCCTGTACCAGAGGTCATGGATTTAAGCTCGATAGCATAATTGCGGAGCTCTGCCATTGGAACTTCTGCTCTTACAGACACGACATGTCCTTTCTCTTCCTGTCCAAGGACTCTGCCGCGCTTCGAGGAGAGATCGGAGAGAATCGCACCAAGGTACTCATCCTCGATGAAGACTTCAAGCTTCACAAACGGTTCAAGAAGCACACAGCCAGCCTTTCCAAGAGCTACCTGCATTGCGCCTTTCGCAGCCAGTTTGAATGCCATTTCAGAGGAGTCTACAGGATGCTCCTTGCCATCGATGAGCGTTACAGCGATATCTACAAGAGGATAACCTGCGAGATAGCCTTCTTCCATCGCTTCGTGGATACCTTTCTCGATGCCTGGGATGTAGCCCTTTGATACAGCACCACCCTTGATGACATTTTCGAAGCTGTAATATTCACCACGTTCAGTTGGCTTGATGTCAATAACAACGCGTCCAAACTGTCCATGTCCTCCAGTCTGCTTCTTGTGTGTATATTCAGAAAGTCCGGAATCCTTTGTGATAGTTTCTCGATAGGCAATACGCGGGGTACGTGTATTGATCTTCACTTTCTGTTTTTCCTGGACTTTGTCGAGAATCATGCCGATATGCAGCTCGCCCATACCTCCGATAATCGATTCCTTGGTCTCTTCATTGAAAGTAACCTGGAATGTGAGATCCTCTTCAGCAATGCGGTGAAGAGCTTCGTTCATCTTGTCTTCGCTCTTCTTGTCATCGGCACTGATTGCCAGCTGATATACAGGCTGTGGCATCTTCAAAGGTCTAAATCTTCTCTTATATTCCGGTCCTGCAACGAATGTTGCGTTTGTGTATGCGATATCACACTTGGTTATGATTCCGATATCACCAGCTGCCAGCGAGTCTGTTTCGACAAGTTTCTTACCTACAGCTCTATATAGCTTTCCTGGTTTTGCTTTCTTACCGATTTCATTGTTATAGATATCTGTTTCCGGAGTAAGAACACCTGTGACGACTTTCAGGAAGCTCATCTTGCCAGAGAACTGGTCGATAGTCGTCTTGAAGCAGTATGCTGAGAATGCTTTTTCCGGATCGATTTCGATTGTTGTCTCCTCTCCTTCATGGCCGATGATATACTCCTGGATTCCAAGTGGCCATGGGAAGTTGTTCTTGATGAAGTTCAGGAGGCTTGTGATGCCCGCACCTTTGTCCGTAGCACCGCAGAAGACAGGAACAACTCTGTTTGTCCTCATGCCAACTGCAAGACCATGCCTGATGTCATCAGGTTCAAGAGTACCCTCTGCGAAGTACTTCTCGATAAGCTCATCCGTTCCTTCTGCAGCATTCTCGATGAGTCTGTTTCTGAAATCTTCAACGACAGCTGCATATTTTTCAGGGATAGGCATTGGCGTCTCTTTGCCGCCTTCGTGGTATTCATATGCCTGATTCTCGATAAGGTTGATGACGCCATGGAATTCTTCAGCTTCACCCAGTGCCATTACGACAGGGACGAAGTGTGATCCGAATTCTTCCACAAGTGAATCTATTGTATGCCGGAAGCTTGCCCTTTCCTTATCCATCTTGTTGATGAAGACAGCTCTTGGCTTGTTTCTTTCATCCAGTCTTCTCCACAGCTTGATGGTCTCAATCTGTGCACCTTCTCGGCCATCAACGACCATGAGCGCAGCTTCTGTCGCTCTGAAGGATGAAATAGCCTCTCCAATGAAGTCACCGGTACCCGGGGTGTCGATTACGTTGATCTGCTTCCCGTCCCACTGCATAGAGGCAAGAGTGGAGTGGACGGACATCTTTCTCTGGATTTCCTCGTCAGTGTAGTCACTGACTGTCTTCCCGCTCTCTACTGTTTCAGCCCGGGAAAGAACGCCTGCGTAGAACAGCATCTGCTCTATGAGGTTCGTCTTTCCCGTACCATTATGGCCGATGATTGCCACATTCCTGATATCCTTGGTATTGACGCTCATCTGAATCCTCCTTTTGATTGAAATAAGCCTATTAGGAAAATGTTAAGAGACTGAAAGCTGGAAGTAAAGAAAAATCGTATACGCGCGATGCATCAATAAAAGGGTGCAATTAAAAGTGATTGTTTGTTTTAATATTAAAAACTTAAAAATTAATATTAAAATATGAATATATTATATC
>JADIMT010000087.1 GCA_017694595.1 Candidatus Ornithospirochaeta stercoripullorum
GGTGGAAGTGGTCATCTTCCGCTTTTTCTTGGTTATGTCGGAGATGGGATGCTTGATGGCTGTGCAATTGGTGGTATTTTCCAATCCCCAAGTGCTGATGATATGCTCACAGTGACAAGAGCTGTCGAGGCGGGAAAGGGTGTCCTGTATATTCTTGGTAATTACAATGGTGACAAATACAATTTCAAGATGGCTGGAGAAATGGCTGATATGGAGTATGACATCCCTACAGAGTCCGTCATAGCTGGAGATGATGTCGCCTCCGGTCCTGTTCCTGCTCCTGGGGAGGTTGGAATCAGACGTGGTGTTGCTGGTATCTTCTTTGTATATAAGTGCGCTGGAGCTGCAGCTGATGAAGGAATGAGTCTTGAAGAGGTCAGAGAAATCGCAGAACGCGCTGCAAAGAATGTCCGAACTATGGGCGTTGCACTTAGTCCATGTACTGTCCCTCGTGTTGGCAAACCGAGTTTCGAGATCGCTGATGATGAAATGGAACTTGGAATGGGAATTCATGGAGAGCCGGGAATAAAAAGATGCAAGCTGATGAGTGCTGATGATACGGTCTCTGAGATGCTTGGTAAGATTCTTCCTGACCTCCCTTTCACAGCAGGTGATGAAGTTGCTGTTCTTGTGAATGGACTGGGAGCGACTCCTCTTGAAGAACAATATCTTGTATATGGTATAGTCGCAAAGCATTTGAAGTCTGCTGGTCTTACCGTCCATCGAACTTATGTCGGCGAGTTCGCAACTTCTTTGGAGATGGCTGGTCTTTCGATATCTGTAATCAAACTGGATGATGAATTAAAGAGATTGCTTGATAAGCCAGCAAATACACCATTCTTTAAGCAGTTTTGAGGAAGGAATAAGATGAATTCAGATACAGTTAAGAAATTTGCTTCTGCCTGGGCGGACTTGTTCCTGAAAAACAGGGAAAGACTGGTTGAGCTTGACAGTGTTGCAGGTGATGGAGACATAGGGCTTGTGCTTAGCGATGGGTTCATTAAAGTCAATGAAGCACTTTCTGCAAGCGACCAGGATGATGTTGGCAAGTTGTTTTATCAGATTGGCAAAGTGCTTTCAGTTGAAGCGCCTTCCTCAATGGGAACGCTTCTTGCGACAGGCTTTATGAGAGGAGGAAAAGCACTAAAGGGCAAGTCTGAATTTTCGGTAAATGATTTGTGCGTTATGTTACAGAACTTTGCGCAGGCAATAATGGATATGGGTGGAGCAAAGGAAGGGGAGAAAACGGCTCTTGATAGTCTTCTGCCTGGCCTTAGAGCATTATCCGAAAATGAGAATGAATCTCCCGATATAGCGTTGGCTGCAGCAGCAACAGCTGCAGAGAATGGCTTTGAGAATACTAAAAACATGATAGCACGTCACGGCCGTATTGCTGTCCGAGGAGAAGATTCAAGGAGCATCGCAGATCCCGGCGCAGCGGCAGTTGCACTGCTGTATGAAGGTATGAAGCAAGCCGTTTCCTGATTTATGGCCATTACCCCACCTCGCGTGATTGCTTTGATAAGTGATTGCGCGGGGATTATATTTGAGAAGAGGCTTGCAATTAAGGCCTGATGATTAAAATCATCAAAGGTAATCAAGAAACCAATTATATTATGAAATAGCCTTGCATTTATTACATTTAGCTGATATTTTCTTACAAGCTGTTATGCAATCACTTGCCCTTGTAGCTCAGTCGGTAGAGCGCAACCATGGTAAGGTTGAGGTCACCGGTTCAAATCCGGTCGGGGGCTCAAATAATTCTTTCGTCCAAAGGGATGTCCACTGAAGAATATTGTAAACTCAGTCAGAGCGCAGATGAGCTTTGTGCAGGATTTGATTGCTAAGGATTTTAATGCTATGGAAGTAGAAGCTTCTGTAGCACTTGAGCAGGCTGAAAGCGAGGAATATGGTGAGGATATTCTTGGGTATGAAGTCTCCATATACGGTATAGCTTTCTGGAAAAAGAAGGCACTTGTTAAAACTCTCAGAGCTTGTCGATAAGCTCCTTGATTTCTTCTTTTAGCATTTCTTTTCGAGAGGCATCATCTTCATTTTTCTCTTCAATTAGTTCTGATATCCAATCCAATAGCATTGTTGAAAAACTATAGTGCGACAGTCATTTATAGTGGATAGGGCAGTCTTGAGTTTATAATCTTTTCTTTCCTGATTTGGCCTGTTTAGTTTTCTTTACATACCATTGAGAGGATGATATAATTCAAAAAAAAGAGGGAGGTTGAGGTTAAGTGCTTAATCTGAAACAATTTATCTGTTCGCATATCAAACCGGGGGGGGTTACCCGCTATTATACTTAGTGTAACAATTTTGCTGTCTATTTTGTCTTGCCAACAGCATGGAGATATTATATTACCTCCAATTGACACATCTGATAATTCCATTGATGAAGTTGGTAAGTCATATGGATTTCATGGTGGAAATGGATCGGAATCATACCCATTTGAGATTTCAAATTCTCAAGAGTTGATAAATTTTGTTGAAAGGGTGAATGCCAAGGATTCAATTTCTACTCAGAATTTTGAACTCATAAACGATATAAATCTTACAGAACCGATAGATTCCATTTTTACTTTCTCTGGTACCTTTGATGGAAATGAAAAATCAATCATAGGGTTCAAAAACAAAGCATATGCAGACCTTGAGACATATAAAGACGCTGGTAACTATGTAATGGATGATACAAGAACCTTCAGTGCTTTTATCCAGGCATTAAATGGGGGAACTTTGAAGGATGTTACATTTGAAGATTTTAATATCACAGCGCCTCCAAGTTCTAGTAGGTCAGAGCATAGATATATGGCTGTTGCAGTAGGTGTTCTATCAAATGGTGCTACTATTGATAATGTTATTATCGGAGAAGGTTCTCTTACGTCTCCAGTCAGAGCAGGTGGTATTGCAGCATATGTGAAGAACACAGATGGAAGCAATGCAGTAAACCATATATTAAATTCAATCAACAATGCCGATATTTCTACCGAAGAGTTGACTAATACGTATGGTACAGCAGGAGGCATACTCTCAACTACAGCTGCTGGTGGAACAGTACTTGTTTCAGGGTGTGAGAATACCGGAACAATCATAGGATATGTTGCGGGAGGTATTGCTGGCGACATTCAGAATAATCGCGATAAAGGCATGACTGATGATGGTACAGAAATCAATGGAATATTGATAGAGAATTGCCATAATACAGGAGCTATCAAAGGTGTAGAATATGCTGGTGGTATTCTTGGAAATTTCTGGAATGGGGCTGCCGGTGATATTAAAAGTTCAACGAACGGAAATACTGTTGAATATTATGCACAATCTGGTTTAAGCAATTCTTCTGTAAAACTTGGAGGAATAGTTGGAGCTTCTGTTGTATTCACAGAGTCTGCACAACAGCGGACTATTCATCTCATTTATGATTGTCAGAATAGTGGAGATGTTGTCTGTGAATCAACTGATGTAGATGCATTTATTGGTGGTATTATAGGTTCGACTCAATATGGACATATAACAATCGAAAATTGCTATATGACTTCCGGAACATTGAAAAAGATGAAAGGACCTGAGACATCAGATGCGGAAGCTTCGAGCAATTCAACTCCTTTTGTTCGTACCGCAACAGGTGGAATTCTTGGTAAGATGGGCGGCAATCAGAATGTAATCATAGATTCCTATGCAACAGATTCTGTTAATTTTGACTTGCCGGAAGGCTATAGAGGAGGACAGGTTGCAGGGTACTTCGCAACTGCCACATTTGGTACTAGTGGGTATACTCTTGATGATGGCACTGCGGCTCAATATGACAATGATGAACATCTGAATAAGATGATGAATGAGGTTCTCTTTACGAATCCTACTGAAATTTCCAATCCATTTGGAATCTTGTCTGCCCAATCATATTCAAGAATGGTTCGAGCTACAAATATCATTGCAGATGAAATGTATATTGGAGGTGCTAGTCTGTATGTTCCTGATGAAGGAACTTCAAGTGTAAGAGGGAAAACAATATATGATCTGACTGGATGTATTGTAGACACCCTGCATAGAGATCTTGGATATGGTTCAAGAGGAGGTGGTTCACCGCAGACAAGCATCCTTGAAGGTATTGATATTGATACTTTTTTCATAGATGCTGACCAATATTCCAAGTCGGAATATGCACCAATCCCTCTATACTATGAGATTGATGATGACTTTTCTCTGACTAACAATGCTCCAGATCACTTCAAAATTGTAATCAATAATGAAACTTATGAAGGGGAAGGTGCCACGATAACAAAAGTATAACAGTAGGCAAATAATCGGGCTGTAGCAAAGTCAAAAGGGACCCTTCAAGTTGGTTCAAAAACCAATTTGGAGGGTTTATTGATAACAACATCAAGCCTGAAACTCTAGGTCTCTTTGATGTACAAGATGGGAAAACAGTCGTATGCCTTTTTATATCCAGTGGGCAAAGTTATTATGCAGCAAAAGGTTTTATGCCTAATGAACAATTTGAATTGACTTTTGGGTTTCTTACTCCTGATGGTAGATATAATATGCTTACATACTTTCTTGCATGTCTATGAAAGTAGTTCAATATGCTACCTTGTAAAAGCAACAAATAGCATTCTAGATAGAATGATTACAGAGAATATTACAATGACCAAGATTTCATATCCATATAGGATTGAGATCATATACTATCCTATACCACTAGCTCTCAAGAAATACATCCTGAGAGCTAGTGGTTAGGTTTTCACTTTATTCCAAGCGTCTCTTCAGCAGTTGAGAGCAGAGCTCGGATTGGAAGCTTTTGCGGACAGACTCGTTCGCACTTTCCGCATTTTATGCATGAAGAAGCGCTGCCAGATTTTCCTTCCTTGATCATGTTTGAATAATCGTTCTTGGCTTTTTCTTTATCGCCACGGACTCTCGATTCATTGAGGTATCTGAAGATATTGGGTATAGCAATCTTCTCAGGGCATCCTGGAGTACAATAGCGGCATGAAGTGCACTGGATTACCTGAAGCTTTGTGATTCTATCCCTTACTTCTTCAATCTCTTGCATCTCCTCTTCTGATAATTTCTCGAAGTCTGAGAAAATCTTTATATTCTCATCCATTTGCTCTGGAGTGCTCATTCCGGAAAGCACAGCAAGCACACCATCAAGACTGGAAGCAAAACGGAGCGCCATCGAAGCTGGAGTCTTATCGCCAAAAGGCTCTGTGATGCTCTTTTCCAGATCTGATAGCAATCCACCTTTGACAGGTTCCATGATGACAACCGGCTTGTTATGCTTTCTCGCGACTTCATAGATTTTCTTTGATTGTACTTTCGGACTATACCAGTCGAGATAGTTTATCTGAAGCTGCACGAATTCTGTCTCTGGATGTTCGGAAAGAAGCTTGTCCAGCATTTCTGGAGTATCATGGAAAGAGAACCCGAAATGCCTGATCTTTCCTTCTTTCTTCAGACGCTGGCAGAAAGACCATGTATCATACTTCTCATAGTTCGGCATGTGATCTGCTTCAATACTGTGCAGAAGATAGAAGTCGAAATAATCTAGGCCAGTCCGCCTCAGCTGTTCCTCGAACATCTTCTCCGGTGTGAAGTCATCGGAGAGTGCCCAACCTGAAAGCTTGGAAGCTATAGTGTAGCTATCTCTATTGTGTCGAGAACCGATTGTTTCTCTGAAGATTTCTTCAGAGCCGGGGTAGACGTATGCTGTATCGAAGTATGTAAAGCCATGGTCGAGGAAGCGGTCGACCATGGAAGCGGTCTCTTTTGCGTCTATCTTCCCATTTGAATCTTTTGGAAGCCTCATCAGGCCAAAGCCAAGCTTGCCTTTGTTTGTTTCGAATAAGTCATTCATACTTTGATTATAACAGCCCTAATGCTGATGCAATATTCTCAATTCCAAGAGATTTGAAGATTTCTCCTTTTAGTTCCACGAAAACATCTATCGCTGCATTGAGCACGCGTTCAGGCAGGGAGGATGCTGGAGATACGTATTCAAGCTGTGATGGATCAGGCTCTTCTCCTGTTGGAATGAATTGTGTGAAGTTCCAGTCCGATGTACGCATCTCGCTCTCTATAATCTCTTCAGCTTCGTCAGGCAAAGCGGGGTAGAAGTCGATACCTGTCACGCGTTCAACTTCATCGACTGTGACAGCAAAGCTTTGCAATGATTTATCTGAATTCTCATTTGGCAATATGAAGCCGATAGCTTTTATATCTGGATCTGTGTAGTCCAGGACTACTTTATAGAATTGCTTCGGTACAGCTACACGGCTTTCTCCAATCCTTTCATAAGGGCCATCGGTGAGTACAGGGCCTGTGACTACATAGATGCTTTCATTGTCATATGCCATTGTCCTGACAACAGCTTCAAGATCTGCCCAGATACCTCTGTTGAATGAGGGATCCTGAGGACACATGTTAGAGAGGTAGAATGTATCTTTCATTGCTGCTTCAGACCATTTGAAGTCGGCAGCAGGTGCCATATGGCCTCTGTCATAGCCCGAACCGCGGTAATCATCAAGAGTCGCAGAGCCAGTACGTACTGCAGGATCTTCCCTGAAGCTGTCGTTACGCTCTTCGCCCCCAAGGATTTCATCCTTTGTCAGTTCATAAGCCACGTATGATGGTACTTCGTACTCTTCATTATAAGAGAGCGTGTAGCCTGTATGTTTTATTATCTCTTCACCTTCTATCGGGGCAGGTAACTCCAGTCCACTTATGCTTCCATCAGCACTCAGCCCATTGCTCTCCGAGGATGGCGTAATGAAGCAAAGTACGATGAAAATGACAATAAGAACAAGCAATGTGATGATAAGCTTTTTGATTTTGCTTCCTTTCTTCTTTCTTTTAGCCAATGCTGGCCTCCTTTCTGATGAATCCAGAACGTCGTAGAATCATATATGTAAGAGCGAATACGGCTATTGTCTGTATTAGAGTCCCTACCTCTCCTGTCTGCCTTGATGTGAATAACGCAACTGTAGGCATCGATGAATTGTCATAATTCACAATCAGGGCAATGTAAAGATTGTTGACAGCATGCATCGCTGAACTTGCTTCGAATCCTTCCGTCTCAAGCGAAAGGAATGCGGCAAGCATCCCCCAGGAGAAGTAGCAGAGAGCAGTCAGAACCGGGTGTGCGGAGGCATACATTTCATTGTTCCATAAATGAGGGAGCGTGAAGATGATTCCCGCGAAGAGAATGAATGGCAGTTCTTTTGCTATTGTTCTTGGCTTTGCGCCTGGATAGGCAATGGATAGCGGTAATGCTCTGAATAGTATTTCTTCAGAGAGCGCTTGAAGCGGTGTGATGATAATCACTGGCAAGAGCTGAAGAAGGTATGCAGAAAGGTTTATCCCGTTCCATTTAATATCTGAGAAGAAGAGGAGGGAGCATAGAATCGAATTGAGAAGGTAAATCAGTGCAGAAATCGATACTAGCTTCCACCGTATTTTACCTTGAAAGACGATGAGGTTTGCAAATGGCTCCTTGAGTATGAAACGAGAACCAGCGATGAATGTGATGAAGAGCAGAATGTATGGGATATGCATCCTCATATATGCAGATGCAGCATTTGTTAGCGTGATAGACACTATGGGGCCGATGAAGAGAAAGATAAAAAGGGAGATGCAAAGAAGCGCGATGTACGGTCCTCTTGTCTTTTTCTCTTCTCTCTGAGCATTTTCCATGGCTTTGAGGTTAGCATATCAAAGGATATTCGCCTATAATCCTTTCATGACGCAAATAGATGATCTCTTTGATTTGATTGAGCGTGGAAGAGTGCTTGTCTTCCCGACAGAAGAGAGTGCAAGAGCATTTTCCTGTGAATATGTAAGGAGAAGGAAGAAGGGCCTTCTGGCCTCTTCTGTAATTGCTTTTGATAACTTTGCCTCTCTCTTCATGGAAGGAAAAGGGGAACGTAAACCTGTCTCGGAAGCTGAACGCTTGATCTTCTCTTCTTATCTTGCAAAAGAGCTTTCAGATAATCTCAGATACTTCTCCTCTCCAGAGCATCCGGAGATGAAAGAGCGTCTTGCTGCGTTTTTCCGCCCTTTGTTGCCTTATCTTGATGATGCGCTTTTGCTGGAAAAGAAAGATGCGAATGCTTCTTATGACATCAATATAATCAGGAAGGAATATAGCAAGTTCCTTGCCAACCTCAATGTTTTCGAAAGCTCACTTGAGCCCGTGGTAATCCCTGAACACTTTGATGGACAGTATGTGATTGTCATGCCGGAAGCTTTTCCAAAGGAAAGCCGTATCGTAGAAAAAATCAAATCAATGCCGAATATCTTGATTATTGATGATTTGAGAGCGGAGATTCCTTCTCTCAGCCTTTATCAGAATGAGAAGAGCGAGTTGCGAGCCCTGATGATACATATCAGAGAGCTATCAGACAAGTGTGTCACGCTTGATCAGATTGCCATCACGACATCTAATCTGGAGAGAATCAGGCCATATCTTGAAGAGGAGGGGTATCTCTTTGGCATTCCACTGGATTTCAGGGAAGGCAACTCTCCTTTGAATACTGCTGCAGGTGCTTTTCTCTCTTCTCTTTCTGATATCTTCACATCGCATTATTCGATTGATGAGTTGAAGTCATTCATGCTGGACAGCGCCATACCATTCAAAGAGCCCGATGTGCTAAGACGTTTCATACAAGCTTCCGTGGATTTTGCAATCACAAGTGCTCCTGATATCCACGAGGACAGGTACTTAAAACTGCCTAAAGACTGCGGGACAGAGTATTATCGTGTACTTCGCTTCACTCTCGATAAACTGATGTCAGAGACAGTGCCTGAAAGGATTCTCAGCTATCTTCATACACTGATGTCTGGACTTCTCAAAGAAGAGGAGTTCAGAGGAGCGGAGGAAGATGCTGCAGTTTACTCATTTGCGATGGATAATCTCTCAGCGTTCCTTTCCTCAGCCACAGATGCCAGAAAGCAAGGCTATCTGAATGCTCAGCCTCTCTTTCCTCTCTTTATTGATTATCTTAAAAAACTCAGGTATGTGCCTCAGAAGAGGGTGGAAGGTGTTGCAGTCTACCCGTTCACACAGGATTCCGCAATTCCTTATCCGTACAGGTTTGTTATCGGGCTGAATGGCAAAGAAAGCACAGCTGTTGTTAAGAAGGCTTCTTTTCTCTTTGATTACGAGCTGGCTGAGACCCGAACTGAAGATGATATCACAGAAGATATACTTTCGCTCTATGCTGCGATGACTGAGCACCTTGAGCTTTCTGCTGCGTCTGAGACTTATCAGGGCTTTGCGCTTCCAGTTACAGCACTGCTCGATAAAACCGTAAGTGCGTCAGTGCCAGAGCGCGATGCTGTCGGTAAAGAATGCGTAGAAGAGACGGGGCAGATTCTGCCTTTGCAGAAAAGAAGCTATGAGAGTGCACTTCTCACTTCATTGAGAAAGAGAAGGAGACATGATGATATGACATATTGGAAACAAGGTATGAAGCGAAGTTTGCCTATTAAACTGTCATACACATCCTTCAATGCCTGGCGTAAGTGTCCTTATCTTTATGCGTTGCAATATGTCTTCCAGCTGAGGAATCTCCCTTCATATGAAAGTCCTGATATGGATCATCTTGAGATAGGTTCAAGGTTGCATAGCATTCTTGAAAAGTTCTATCTGCAAGGCGGGGGAGATGCAAGGACGCAGCTTTCAAGGCTTTTCGAGAACGAGATGAATGACTGGAAAAATGGAATCAGAAGAGGCAAGGATGGTGTTGCTTATGATATGCCATCATCTGCTTCAAGGCCGAAAGAGTTTCTTGTCAGCTATCTGCGTTCACGTTATCTGCCAAAGCTCATCAGCGTTGTCGAGAACATGAATGAAATGTCCAGGATGCTTGATGATGGAAAAGGGCTGGAAGAGCCGCTTGAAGCATCTTTCCCAAACCTTGGTTTTGTCCTGGAGGGACGCGCAGACAGGATAGCTGAGACAGCGGATGGTTCTGGGTATCTTCTCTATGACTATAAGAAAGGTCGTAAATTCCAAAGCGAGGCGAAAAGAGAGAAGAGCTATCAGTTCCATATCTACAGATTGTTGATAGAAGCTTCAGATGAGTATACAAAGCCTGTTCTTGGAGCATACTTCGTATCGCTTCTTGATGGAAAGATCGATAACGCTTCCCAGAGTCCAGAGCGGGATGAGTTATTGGAGAACCTGAGTGCAGCTGGCAATGGCATCGGGGCTGGTGACTGGCATGCAACACCTTCGGATGACACATGCAAAGGCTGTGCTTATAGAGGTGTATGCCGAAGGAGATTCAGTATAAAATGACATTCGCAGAGCTTATAGAAAAGACAGGGAGAAGAGTATCTCCCGAGCAGATGGAAGCCATTATGTCAGATAAAGCTACTGTAGTCTCTGCAGGCGCTGGATCTGGAAAGACTACTGTGCTTTCATTGCGTTTCGTGCGTTTAGTGCTATCTGGAAAAGCTCATTCAGACGAGATTCTCACGCTGACATTCACAAACAAAGCTGCCGCAGAGATGTATGAGAGAATCCATGCGCTTCTGTCTCTTGCCGCTGAGTGCGATGATGATGTGAAAGCGGATTTGAAAGAACACTTTCCGAAAGCCCGTATCTCCACAATGGATTCATTCTGGAGTGAGATTGCCAGGACTGATTCCTTGCGATATGGAATCACCCGTGATTTCCAGTCGCTGGAAGCGGAAGAGGGAGCTGCTGAGGATCTTGTTAAAGCTGTCTATGAGGAATTGCAGACTCATGATGAGCTGAAGGAAGGCTTTCTTGTTCTCTCTTCCCTCTATACATCGAGCGAGATTATCTCGCTTCTGTGTGAGATTGCATCAGATGCTTCTGATATCCTCACACAGTTCGATAAGGACAGGAATGCAGAGTCGTATAAGTCACTTGTATCAATCATCAGTGAAGATTGCCATAAGCGCGCCAAGTACATCTTCGCACGTCTCTATGATCTCGATAAAGCAAATCCAACCAACGGCCAGCATGAAGAGATTGAGAAAGCACTTGAAGGATATAGAAATGATGATTATTCATCACTTCCTGTATTCAATCTGAATAAACTGAGGAAGAAAAACGATAAAGAAATTAAGGATTTCATAAAAGATGAGTGTGTAAAGGATTTCTTCGCAAAGCTTTCATCCATTTCCAGCTTAGAGAAGAGTGTTGAGGATGCGGCTTCTGTTTCTACGCTGTTGGAAGCTTTCATCCACGCTGTGCAAAGAAGAAAGCGGAGCATGGGAATGCTTTCCTATCATGATACTGAGTCGCTCTGCCGTTCAGTGCTGATGAACAACAGCGATGTGCGTGAATATTATAAGAAGCGTTTTAAGTACATCATGGTGGATGAGTTCCAGGATAATAATGGCAAGCAGCGAGATCTTCTGTATCTGCTTTCAGAAAAAGTCGGGCTGAATACGCATGCAATCCCCCCTGTGGAGGCTTTGGATCCTGAAAAGCTCTTCTTTGTTGGTGATGACAAGCAGTCAATCTACTATTTCAGAGGAGCAGATGTCTCTGTCTTCCGTTCGTTGAAAGAAGATGTGAAGAGGATGGGAGGTGCAAGCCTCAAGCTTTCAGCTAACTACCGTTCAGAGCCAATGCTGATTGAGTCTTTCAATGTACTCTTCGGACAAGTATTCACTGCAGGGTTATCCGAAGAGGATGAAGAGAGGGAAGCGCTGATGGCGAAACTGACAGGTGAGGAGTATAAATCATTCTTCGCTTCTCCTGAGCCAATTGAATCCAGAGAAGCTATCGACGGTGTCAATGCGTCTCTCAGCGTTGCTGTCGCGGCAGATGAAGCTGAAGATGGCTATGCTTCATCTGAAGACTCTGAAGCTATATTCATAGCGCGGCGTATCTTGGATATGCTTGAAAGTGATGATTACATGGTCCCTGACGGAAAGGGTGGTGTACGTCGTCCGCACTATAGTGATATCGCAATACTTCTACGTACAACAGCACCGCAGATGCCAATAGAGAGAGCATTCAGGCTTTATGGTATTCCTTATACAGTGGAGGAGAGCACTTCAGCGACTATTGAAGGTATAGGCTGGGATATCTACGCATTCCTTCAGATTCTGGTGTATCCAGAGGACAAACTCTCATATATGGCTGTATTGCGTTCTCCTTTTGCTCGTATCTCAGATGAAGGGTTGCTCTTCCTCTCATCATACAATGGTGCCGCTTTCGCTGAAGATCCTCCGTTTTCTGACAAAGCTGACATAATCGCTTATTCGAAAGTGAAGGAGCTGTATTTCTCGATACGTGCATTAGTGGGCCGGAGTTCTATCTCATCGCTCATCTCCAGGATTTATCACGAGAGCGGATACAGCGCTTATCTTCTCTCAGACAGGTATCTCTCTGTCTATGAAGAGCATTCAAGCTACTTGCAATCGGCTGCTGCGCTGTTCGATAGAAGTGGCAAGACGCTAGTTGCTTTCCTCGATTACCTGAGGCCATTGGTCGGCAAAGCGGGCAAGCTAAGGAATGCATCTGTGCAGCATATTGAGACTGATGGAGTCAAGATTATGACGATACATCGCTCAAAGGGTCTGCAATTCCCGATAGTCTTTCTCTCCGATGCCGATCACGGGTCTGGCAATCAAGCGATGATGGGAAACCTTATTGCTTTCGAGGGCATTCATCCATGCATCATGCCTGACCTGACAGAAAGAGGAAGTGCAAATCTCTTGCTTCAGGAAGCTGGTTCTTACCAGAAAAGAAGGGAAGAGGCAGAGCTGAGAAGACTATTGTATGTTGCTTTGACCAGAGCTTCTTGCCATATCATCATTACAGCCCATCAGAGGAAGAGAAAGGCTGGCACATCGCTTCTAGCTCTCTTCCAGGAAGACTTTGAGTGCAATGGCGAGATTATACCGCCAGTTCTTCAGAGCGATATTCTGAGAGAAGTTGATGATGAAGCTGATACATCTTGGTACATGCAGCCAGTTGCTTCTGAGCCAGTGTGGGAGAAGAGGCGCTTCGGAATCAAGGACTCTTCACATCTTGAGATGGAGATTGCTAAAGGCGGAATGGAACTTCCTCCGCTCTCCTCTGACAGCATTGTGTCGAAGTACTCCATGCAGCAGGATTTTGGCACGATAGTCCATAGTGTGCTGGAAAGTGCAGTACAAGGAACATCTTACACACCATCATTTCCATCATTGCTGACAGATGATGAGAAATGTGCGTTGCTTTCTTCTCTTGAGGAGATAAGAAACAGCTTCCTTTCATCATCTTTTTATGAGAAGGTTATCAAAGCTCATGAAACTGCAGAGGAAGTAAGGTTCTACTATCCATATGAGGAAAATGTGGCAGAAGGTTCTGCTGACTTGCTGATCTTCGGAGATGATTTCAATCTTGTTGTTGATTACAAGACAGATAGATTCATGGATGAATCCCAGCATATTGGGCAGATAACTGCATATGCAAGAGCTATGGAGGACCTATATGAAAAGAAGTGCCTCGCTGTCCTCTTGTATGTAAGAGGCTGGATAGCAGGCACTCCTGTCGATAAAACTGGAAAACCTGTCAAAGGGCTTTTACCGCTCTGACCATGCGTTCCAGCGCTTTCATCACACGATCTCTTGATGTGCCATAGTTGAAACGTACGAATTCCTTCCACTCGCTTCCGAACCAGGTGCCATCATTGACAGCAACGCCCGCAGCGACACCGAAGAAGCGAGAAAGGATTCCTCCGCCTTCTCCTCCACTGTATCTGTCAGGATGTCCAAGCACTTCAGCTTCTATCTTCTGGTAGTACTCTTTGCAGTCGATGAATGTAACAAACGAAGCTTGTCCGTTGACGATCTTCATGCCGGGGCAGGAGAGTGAGAGATACTTTCTCATTGCTTCAATGCTCTCCCCAAGATAGCGGCAGAGCTCTTTGTTGTATTCTGAGCCTTTTGTGTATGCAGCATATGCAAGCTCTCCCGCTGACAGCCCCGGTTCATCAAGCCAGAGTGCGCTCTCAGCATCCCTGAAGGCCTTTTCCATCTCATCATCTGAGAAGACTGCGAAAGCGCAATGCTCTCCAGCGATGTTGAATGTCTTTGATGGCGCGAACAGCGTGATGCACTTGGCGCCGATTCTCTCATTCGCCAGACCCATAGGAATGTGCTTTGCTTCAGGATGAGCTAAATCCGAGTGGATTTCATCTGAGATGATAGGTATATTCCTCTCTTTCGCTGTCTGAAGGACGAATTCAAGATCTTCTTTTGAGAAGACAAGGCCTGATGGATTCTGTGGAGAGCAGAAGATGATCATGTCTGCATTCTCGGCATCGGCGCGGAATCTCTCTTTGTCGAGGTAGAATAAGCCGTCTTCATAGCCAAGATTATGTTCGATGAGCTTTCTGTTGTTCCTCTTCGGTATTTCCCTGAAAGGCCTGTACATCGGAGATGGAACGAGCAGGGATGCACCTTCTTTGCTGAATAGATTTATGGAGAGTGCAAGCGCATGCAGCAGTCCTTGAGCGAAGATGATGTTCTCTTTCGCCATGATCCATCCATGCTTCTGCCTTAGCCATTGGCTAACAGCGGCGGTATCCTTTGGAAATGATGGATAGCCATAGACCCCGAGCCCCGCTAAAACTCTGCCTGCTTCCTGGATATGAGGTTCGGGCAGAAAATCCATATCAGCAACCCAGAATGGCTCTGCTACAGGATTTGCAGAGATGTTCTCGATAGCCTCTCTGTTCCATTTAATGCTGTTTGTGTTGCGTCTGTCAGCTGCTATATTGAAATTCATCGTTTTTTAAGCTCCTTTGTTTCGACAAGACCTTTGTATTGTCCTGCCGCTCCTTTATAATCTATAGCATTCTCAGGACATCTATGGTAGCAAGCAAAGCAGGATATACATCTATCTTTGTAAACTGCTTTGCCGTTTTCTATCTCGATATTCTCTTCAGGGCAGATTGAGGCACATATCCCGCATCCTGTACACTTGGCAGAAACGGAGAGCTTGTTGTTCCGCCTAGGGCTCATGCCGGCTCTGGAAAACGCGCGGATAACCCTCCAGAATGGTCCACTGTGAGGTATGAGAATTTCCTCCCGCATGATAGCATCCTTTATGCTTTCAAGCTTCTTGTCAGCTTCTGCTGCTTGCTTTTTCGTTTCCTCTTCTGTGACAGCTTTTTTCTTAAGAGGCAGATAGGCATCGGGAAGACGTACGGAGGCGCCATATGAGAGAGCGAGGCCGACACCTGCCAGTTCCTGCGAGAGATCGTGCAGTGTATAAAGCGGGAAGGCTCCGCAGGTTGCTATTGCGAAGATATAGCCGAGTGTGGAGTTGTCGCGATTAGCCAGATACTCAGATATGAATCTTCTAATCGGATGGGGCAGGCCCCAGCAATAGACAGGAAAGACAAGACCGAGTCTGTCCGTATCATCTGGAAGTGTATACTTGCCAGAGAGGAACTCTTCCACGAAGTGTATCTCTGCATCCGGTATTTGCTTTGCCGCATAGAGGCTGTTGCCTGTGGCTGTATAGAGTGCGATTACTGTGCTCATACGAATTCAGATTCCTCCATGCTCTTTATGATTTCAATAGTCTCTGCAACATCTTCATCATTGTTGTTGAGCGATGTGACAATCCTGCACATACCTCCATCTTCAAGGAAGAGTACTCCTTTATTCCTGAATGCTGTGACAATTGACTGAGCTGGGTAGGGCGATGTGAAGA
Source organism: Candidatus Ornithospirochaeta stercoripullorum (assembly GCA_017694595.1). Classification (GTDB taxonomy): domain Bacteria; phylum Spirochaetota; class Spirochaetia; order Sphaerochaetales; family Sphaerochaetaceae; genus Ornithospirochaeta; species Ornithospirochaeta stercoripullorum. The sequence goes on from JADIMT010000087.1 coordinate 15,698, forward strand.
ATATCATATTGGTTGAGGAGATTACGATGTTGGCCCAGCCTGTCTCGCTCAGGGCGTTGCTGATAGCTTCTCTGTGCTCATGGTCCTCTTTCAGCCTTGCAATATTGTGTTCCAATGCGTAGATGCCAGCTGCAGCGAAGATTCCGATTTGCCTCATTCCGCCCCCAAGGAGCTTGCGGCATCGCTTTGCTTTCTTGATGAATTCTTTTGTCGATGAGAGAATCGAGAATGCAGGACATCCCAGTCCTTTTGAGAGACAGAATGTGATGTCATCAGCAGTATCAGCATATTCTTTTACAGGAACCCCTGATTCGACGCTTGCGTTGAAGATTCTGGCTCCATCCATGTGTAC